>PWXP01000253.1 GCA_003561895.1 Planctomycetaceae bacterium
TCACCAACACGCGGCGCGTGCGCGAGGCCCGGCGCGCCGTGGTCGAACTGCTCCTTTCCGAGCACAACGGCGAGTGCCAAACGTGCGACCGCAACGAAGACTGCGAACTGAGCGCCCTGGCCGCCGAGTTGGGCATCCGCGACGTGCCCTACCAGGGCCAGCGCACCAGAAAGCACCTCGACCTTTCGACCCCCGCCCTGATGCGCGACACGGGCAAGTGCATCAAGTGCCGGCGGTGCGTGGCCGTGTGCGCCGAAACGCAGGGCGTCGGCGCCCTGTTCCCCCAGAACCGCGGCTTTGAAACGGTCATCGGCCCGGCCTTCAACCTCGACCTCGAGTCGGTCGCCTGTGTGCAGTGCGGGCAGTGCGCCGCCGTGTGCCCGGTGGGCGCCATCACCGAACGCGACCAGGTTGACGAGGTGTGGACCGCGCTGGATGCCAACAAGAAACACTGCATCGTGCAGACGGCCCCGGCCATCCGGGCCGCCCTGGGCGAGTGCTTCGGCTATCCGCCCGGCACGCGCGTCACGGGCAAAATGGCGGCCGCGCTCCGGCGGCTGGGTTTCAACGCCGTGTTCGACACCAACTTCGCCGCCGACCTGACGATCATGGAGGAGGGCACCGAGCTGCTCAGCCGGCTGCGGGGGAAGCTGGAACGCGGCGCGGACGTGGCCCTGCCGATGTTCACAAGCTGCTCGCCCGGCTGGATCAAGTACATCGAGTACCACCACCCGGAACTGCTGCCGAACGTCTCCACGTGCAAGTCGCCCCAGCAGATGCTCGGCGCGGTCGCCAAGACCTACTACGCCGAAAAGCTCGGCCGGCGGGCGGAAGACGTGTTCGTCGTATCGATCATGCCCTGCACGGCGAAGAAGTTCGAGGCCCAACGGCCGGAGATGGACGCCAGCGGCGAACGCGACGTGGACGTGGTGCTGACGACGCGCGAGCTGGGGCGTATGATCCGGGCGGCCGGCATCGAGTTCGACCGCCTGCCCGACGAGGAGATGGACGCCCCGCTCGGCCTTTCGACCGGCGCGGCCGACATTTTCGCCAACACGGGCGGGGTGATGGAGGCCGCGCTGCGCACGGCCTACGAGGTGGTTACCGGCCGGCCCCTGCCCACCGAAGGGCTCCGCGTGCAGCCCATCGAGGGGCTCGAAGGCGTCAAAGAGGCGGCTCTTACCATCGAGAAGCCCGGCAAGTCGTGGGAGTTCCTCGACGGCGTAACCCTCCGCGTGGCGGTCGCCCACGGCCTGGCCAATGCCGAGCAACTCATCGCCCGCGTCCTTTCAGGCGAGGCGGAGTATCACTTTGTTGAAGTGATGACCTGCCCGGGCGGCTGCATCGGCGGCGGCGGCCAGCCGCGTTTCACCACGAACGAGATTCGCAACCAACGCATGGCCGCCATCTTCCTCGAAGACGAAGAGAAACGGCTCCGCAAGTCGCACGAGAACCCCGAGGTACTGCGTCTTTACGAAGAGTTTCTCGGCCGGCCTCTCGGCGACCGTTCGCATCAACTGCTGCATACACAATACACGGCCCGGAGCAGGGTATAGCCAGGCGTCCTTTCGGGGTATGAGCCGACAGTCGGCGGGCCGGGCGGCCTAGCTTTCCTTGGTCGGCATTTTTTGCCGGGGCTCGCGAAGGAATAAATGGCCGATTTTACGATCCTCTGTGGTCGCATTACCGCTGGCACTTCCGACGCCGGTGTCTTCGGCCTCTGTTCACCTCTTTCCGAACGAGTTCCATTTCGCGACCTCTGGTGCAACCGCCCACCTGGCCTCCGGTAGCTGCGAAAGTGGCCCCCTCGCCGGCCGCGCCCAACAGGTATGGATACCCCTCCGTTCGTGGGTACTTGACTCCTACGCATGCGGCGGCGAAAAACCGCCCGCGCCGCCGCGTTGTGAACGGATCGACAACCGGCGCGGAGGGGTTTGACGAAATGGCCGCGCGGGGCGATAATTAGCGAAGCGGCCCAAGTCGGCGTCCGGCGAGGGGCCCCCACAATGGGGAGCTGCGAACTTGGTCAGGGCTTAACCGCAGCAGCCATAAGCAGTCAACCTCAGGTGTGCGTGGCCTCTCGTCGGGCACCGGGAGGGTCGGGCAGCCGCCTACCTCGCGCGAGGCGAACACAATAGTGTCGTCCGGGTGTTTTCCGTCCCTATTCGCGCGCCATCGCACTCGTAAGCAGGGTTTCCCATGGCCCAAGTACTTTCGCAGCCCAGTTCCGCTGAACCGTCGGCCTCGAGCGATTACGTCGTGATTGCGCGGCGCTACCGGCCGCAGCGGTTCAACGAGCTGTTGGGCCAGCAGCACGTGGGGCAGGCCCTGTCGAACGCCATCGAATCGGGCCGGGTGGGTCATGCGTACTTGTTCACCGGCGCGCGGGGGGTGGGAAAGACCTCGGCCGCCCGCATCCTGGCCAAGGCGCTCAACTGCGCCGATGGTCCTGCGCCGGTGCCCTGCAACGGTTGCGACCTGTGCCGGAGCATCGCCGGGGGCGAGGACGTCGACGTGCTGGAGATCGACGGGGCCAGCAACCGCGGCATCGAAGAGATTCGGCAGTTGCGGCAGAACGTGAATATCCGCCCGAGCCGCGCCCGATTCAAGGTATACATTATCGACGAAGTGCACATGCTTACGCGCGAGGCGTTCAATGCCTTGCTGAAGACGCTGGAAGAACCGCCCGAGCATGTGAAGTTCATCTTCTGCACCACCGAGCCGACGAAGATTCCCATCACGATCCTTTCGCGGTGCCAGCGGTTCGATTTCGCCGGCATTTCCCGCGAGGCGATCACCGGTCGGCTGCGGCAGATCGTCGAGGCCGAAGGGGTCGAGGCCGAGCCGGAGGCTCTCGACCTGCTGGCCCGGCGTGCGACGGGTTCGATGCGCGACAGCCAGTCGCTGCTGGAGCAACTCCTGGCGTTCGCGGCCGATCGGATTACCGCAGCGACCGTGCATTCCATGCTGGGTACCGCCGGCGAGGACCAGATGCTGCGCCTGCTGGGCCACCTGGCCGAACGGGACGCCGCGGCCGCCCTGGGCGAATTGGACGGCGCCATCGGCGCCGGGGTCGACCCGGCCCTGCTGCTCGAGCAAATCATGGGCATGTTCCGCGACGTGATGACGTCAGCCGCCGGCTGTCCTCCCGAAACGTTCCTGTACGCTTCGCCCTCGGCCGCCTCGATGGTTGCCGAGGCGGGGAAGCGGCTGGGGCTGTTTTCGGTGCTGGCAGCCATGCAGATTGTCGACCAGGCGCTCACACGCATGCGCCAGAGTACGCAGGGGCGCGTTTTGGCGGAACTGGCGCTGGTGCGCATCTGCCACCTCGAAGAGTTGGACGAGTTGCCCGAGCTGATTACCCAACTTCGCGACGGCCAGCCCCGCAGCAGTGCCGGTCCGGCGGCCCGGGGGGGCGAGGTGCGCGGAAAAAAAAACGTTGATGCCGGGCTCGCGCCAGAGGTGAGGCCTGCCGCCCCCGAGCCGCCCGCCCCGGCGCCTGCCGACCCCCGCGCCACGGTCGCCCTCAGCAACGAGACGGCCGCCGAGGTGTGGCGGGAGGCGCTGAAGCGGGTTTCGGTCATGGCCGCCGCGCAGGGCGAGTTGTTCGACCGGGCGGCCACCGAGGGGCCGGGCCGGCTGGTGGTCAGTTTCGGCCCGGAATACGCTCTCGCGAAATCGTTTTGCGAGCGGCCGGAACACGCCGGGAAGTTCGAGCAGGCTTTGCAGGAGGTCACCGGGCAGACGGTGCGCGTCCGCTTCGCAGGCGGCGGCAGCGGAAAGGAGGCCGCGCCCCGTGACGCCGGCCCCGCAACCCGCCCGTCGCCGCCGCAGCAGCGGCTGAAGGAGGTCATGGAGAACCCGGTCATCCGCCGGGTTCATGAACTGTTCGGTGCGGCCCCCTTGCGGGTAGATGCGCCGGACAATGGAACGGCATAAAACAGGTAATAAAACCATGTTCAAGAACCTGGCAAACCTCGGCTCCGTGTTGCGGCACGCGCAGCAGCTTGGCGGCCAATTGAAGAACCTCAGCGAGGAGATGAAGCATCGGCGGGCCACCGGAACGGCCGGCGGCGGCATGGTCGAGGTCGAGATCAACGGCCTGATCGAGGTGCTGCGCTGCACGATCGACGAGCAGCTTGTCGTCCAACAGGACAAGGAATTGCTCGAAGACCTTATCGCGGCGGCCGTGAACCAAGCCATCGTCAAGGGCAAGCAACTCCACAGCGAGGCGATGAAAGACCTTACCGGCGGCATCGACTTGCCCGGGCTCCAAGAGGCCATGGGCCGGTTCACCGGCGAAGCGCCGGAGCCGGACGACGAGGACGAACCGCGCGAGGTGTGACGTGCCGGAACTGACCGAATCGGTGGCAACCCTCATCGAGCAGTTTGCCCGGCTGCCGGGCATCGGCAAGAAATCGGCCGAGCGGCTGGCGTATCACGTGCTGCGCATCCACGAGTCGGAGGCCGCGGCGCTGTCCGAGGCCATCCGTGCGGTGAAGGAAAATGTGCACTACTGCCGCGAGTGCTTCAACCTTGCCGAGGGGGACCTTTGCACCATTTGTGCCGATCCGGGCCGCCAGCGCGACGTGCTGTGCGTGGTCGAGCAGCCGCGCGACCTGATTGCCCTGGAACAGACGGCCGTATACCGCGGGCTGTATCACGTGTTGTTGGGGCGGCTGGCGCCGCTGGAGGGGATCGGGCCGGAGCACCTCACGATCGATCGGCTGGTCGAGCGGGTCCGCGGCGGGGCGTTCCGGGAGGTGGTGATGGCGACAAACCCCACGCTGGAGGGGGACGGCACGGCGCTTTATGTATCCAATTTATTGAGCGAAATGCCGGTCCGCGTTACCCGGCTGGCCCGCGGTATCACCTCCGGGAGCGTCATCGAGCTGTCGAACAAGGAAATACTCTCCGACGCCCTGACTGGCCGGCAAGAGTTCTAATAGGGTAGAATTAAACTGTCGGTTCCTTACGCCAACCCTTTACCCGGATAATCATGCGACTATCGTTCGGTCAAGAGCTGCGGATGCAGCAGAAGCAGGTGCTGGCGCCGCGGATGATCCAGTCGATGGAGATTCTGCAGTTGCCCATTCTGGCCCTGCAAGAGCGGATCGAGCAGGAGTTGCAGGAGAACCCGATCCTCGAATTGCGGGAGGCCGACCCCGACCTGCCCGCCGAGGATGAGGCGGAAGAGCGCGAGCCGCCCGATGCGCCGACCGAGGACGAGCGCGAGTTGGTCATCGGCGAGAAGGACGGCAACGAGGACGACTTCGAGCGCCTGATGAAGATGGACGAAGAATGGCCCGACCATTTCGAGGAACATTCGCGCCCCTCGCGCAACCAAGTAGAGGAGAACTCGGAGCGGAAGCACGACGCGATGGCGAACATGACCGCCCGGCCGCAGTCGCTGCAAGACTACCTGCACGACCAGCTCGGGTGGTTTGAGATCTCCCCCGAGTTGCGGGCGATGGCCGACCGCATCATCTACAACCTCGACGACCACGGGTACCTGCCGGGCCGGCCCGAGGACCTGCTGGGACTGGAGGCTTCCGAGGAGGACCGGGTGCGGGCGGGAGAGGCCCTGCGGCTGGTGCAGGGGTTGGACCCGCCGGGCGTCGGCGCCCGCGATACGCGCGAGTGCCTGCTGTTGCAGCTTGTGCCCGGCATGCCGTACCACGACGAGTTGCAGATGCTGCTTACCCACTACTGGGACGACCTGACGCATAACCGGCTGCCGGCCATCGCCCGCCGCACGCCCCTCACGCTGGAGACCATCCAGGCGGCCATCGACGAGTTGAAGAAGCTGAACCTCAGCCCGGGGGCCGACTTCGCCAGCGAGCCGGTCCCCCCCGTCACGCCCGACGTGTTCGTCGAGCAGACCGACGACGGCCGCTACCTGGTGCGGCTGGAGGACGGCCGCACGCCGAGCCTCTACATCAGCCCGTACTACCGCAAGCTGTTCCAAAGCGGGCAGGCCAACCCCGAAACCCGCGAGTACATCAAGCGGAAGATCAATTCCGCGCAGTGGCTGATCGAGTCGATCGAGCAGCGGCGGAACACGCTTAGCCGGGTATCACAGGCGATTGTCGACCACCAGCGGCAGTTCCTTGACAAGGGCCCCGAGGCGATCGAGCCGCTGAAGATGCAGCAGATTGCCGACAAGGTGGGCGTGCACGTGACGACGGTTTCCCGCGCGGTCGACGACAAGTGGATTCAGACACCGCGCGGCATCTTCCCGCTGAAGCGATTCTTCTGCGGCGGCACCGTCAGCGCCGACGGCGAGGAGGTCACCTGGGACGCCATCCGGCTGAAGCTCCAGGAGTTGATCGACCACGAGGACAAGCAGGCCCCAAAGAGCGACGAGGAGTTGGTCCACGCCCTGGCCGAGCACGGCCTGCACGTGGCCCGCCGCACGGTGACCAAGTACCGCAAGGCCATGAACATTCCTAGTTCCCGCCAGCGGCGGGAGTGGGTTTCGTAGGGAAGGGGTCGTCGCGGAATAGATAGGCCTCCGTTCCCGTCGGCCGGCCCACGCATCTTGACTTGGAGGAGGTTCTGCTATGAGAATGGCGGACGCCAAGGACATTGAAACGTGTCCGGCCGAAGAGGCACTGCCGCCCGACCGGCCGTACTGGTGCTGGCCGAAGCGGCCGCCGATCCGTCGCGCGACCGATCCGTCGCGCGAAGGGTCAGAGGCTGCCGTTAGGGCGTTGGAAGCACTGAGCCCCGCTGCCCGCGATGCGGTGCCTGCGCTGTCCTACAATCCGGTCGTGTTATTGCGTCACGGCGCCTAAGCGGCCAGGTGCATGGTTACACCGGACGCCCTGGTCACGGGCTGATGCGTGCGTTGGGCAGCGCCGCGCGGAGCCGGGCCAGCCCGACCTCCGTGATCTGCGTCTCCGATACGTCCAACTCGGTGAGCGACTTCAAACGGGACAGATGTTCCACCGCGTCCTCACTGATCTGGGTCTGCTGGAGGCTCAACCACTTCAGCGAAGTCAATTCGGCAAGCTGCTCCATGCCGGCGTCGCTCACCGGCGTCATCATAAGGTTCAGCCGCGTGAGCTTCGGGAACTGCTCCAGGTGCACCAGGGCCTGATCGCCGACGGCGGTGCCGCCCAAATCGAGCGACCATACTTCCGTGAGGTCGCTGAGGTGGGTCAGCCCCTCCCCGCTAAGACCGAGCCGGCGGAAGTTCAGCCGCCGCAGATTCGTCAGGCCGGCTAGGTGCTCCAGGCCGGCGTCGGTCACGTTGAACGCCTGTGCTATGGACAAATCGTCGAGTTCCGTCAGCGCCGCAATGTATTTCAGGCCGTAGTCGCTTAGCGCCAGCGAGTCCTCCACGGCGAGCGTGCGGAGCTGGGGCATTTGGGCAAGGCTTTCCATGCCCATATCGCCTACCAGACGGCTCCGCACTCGCAGCGCCACCAGGGTGTCCATACCCACCAACTCCTCGATGCCCGCATCGCCGATCATGTCGTCGCCGCGGACGTCGAGCAGTCGCACATTCGGGAACTGCGCGACGTACTGCAGCCCGGTGTCGCCTAAGTAATTGTCGGTCAGGTGCAGGTACTGCAAGTTGGGCAACTCGGCGAGGCTTTCCAGCGCCTCGGGGGTCATGTGGGTGAACCGGCGCAGGCGCAAGTCGTTCAGTTCCTTCAGCGCGGCGAACTCCTGAACGCCCGCGTCGGTCATCACGGTGTTGTCGAGTTCGAGTTGTTCAAGCTGGGCAAACTGGGCAATGACCGAAGCCGATTCGTCGGTAATCTCCGTGCCGCGCAGCGAAAGCTCCTTCAAATCGGTCAGCGGAGCAAGTTTGTTGACCTCCTCGTCGGAAACCACCTGCTCGCTGAGGTCGACCCCGATCACCCGGCCTTCCTCGTCCCGGCCGACCTTCCCACCAAAATCCTCGACCATCGCCACGGCCGCTTGGGCCTCGGGCGACAGGGCAGCCTCGTCAGGTTCATCCACTTCCGGCTCGACGGGCTCGGTAATGTCCTCCGGCAAGGGCTCAACCAGGTCGACGGGCGGAACGTCCTCGGGGTCCGGCGGGGGAGGGTCCGGCGCCGGACAACCCGCGACGGCGGCAAGAACGGCCAACACAAAAATCCAGCCGGGCAGTCCCAACTTCATCATATCTCCCTCTAACGCCCCACGGGCGTGACACTGGTTTGCTTGGTGGGCACGAGGCGCAGGTCGGGTACGTCGGGGACGTCCACGCCTCGCTTCCGCAGCGAGTGCGCCACGGCCGGCTTGAAGTCGTCGGGGGCCTCGGCCAGCCCCGCTTGCAAGGCGGCCACCGCCTCGTCGGCCGGCAGGCCTTCGAGGCACATCCGCGCGTCGTCGCGCAGGTCGGGGTTGTCCAGCAACGCGGCGACCGGCTCGACGGCCTCCGCGCCGGCGATCTGCCAGATCATCCACATCACGTCGCGGCGGAACTGCAACGGCGGCTCCGCCCCGACCAGCTTGATCAGCTCGGCCGACACGGCGCGGGCCTCGTCCGCCGCCCCGGGGCGCCCGGCATGGTACACGATGTTCTGCATGGCCCGGTTGGCGGAGCGGGCAATTTCGAACTTGCCCGGGTCGGAGGCGATTTCGGCCAGTGGCGCGATGGCCGGCGCACCCACTTGGCCGGCGTTGTCGCGAGCGGCGGCGCGCACATTGTGATTGCCGCTTTGGATCTGCTCGATCAACGCTTCGAGGGTCAATGGTTCGTTCATGGTTATCCTATTCGATGGCTTGAGGTTCGTGGTTCCACAATGGCGTTCGGCGCAGGCGCCGCGTCAGATGACATAGGGGTAGCGTTCCGGGCTGTCCATCAGTCGGCGGGCTTGCTCGTCGCCGACGATTTCCCGCTTGCTTTGGTCCCACTGGAGCTTCCGGCCGAGCAGGAACGACAGGTTCCCCAGCACGGTCAGGATGGCCACGTCGGCCCCGGCCTCGACGTTCATGATCGTTTTCTTGCCGGTCCTGATTCCGAGGAACCAGTCGTCCATGTGGCCGGGGCTGCGGTAGACGTCCTCGGCGTCGGGGCCGGGCTCCCACTCGCGGGCCTTGCGTTCGGCCCAGGTGCCGCCGTCGCCGCCCCAGTGGTGGAAGGTGCCTTCGGTGCCGGTGTACAGCGCCCCGTAGCCCGGCCGAGAAATCCGCCCGCCCGGCTCGCGGCCGGTGCGTTCCTCGGGGGGGACCGGGTTGCCCGGCTGGTTCCACGTGAGCACCCAGTCGGGGTCCTTGAACGTGTAGGTGACGTTGATGTTCACGGCGGAATCCCACAGCCCGCGCCGGGGCGCTTCGCCGGTCGCCTCGACGGTCACCGGGCCGGTACCGTCGGCGCCCATCCACCACATGGTGCAGCTCATTACGTGAGCCCCGCGGTCGCGAATCTGCCCGCCGCCCGACTCCATCATCCACCGGAACGTACCGTGCAGGTAGCCGGGGTTGAACGGCCGCCAGCGGAGCGGGCCCAGCCAGAGGTCCCAGTCGATATGCCCGGGCGGTTCGCCGTCGGGCCGCGTGCCGCCCGACGGGCTCGGATAGTGCCAGCAGTCGACCCGTGTAACCCGGCCGATGTTGCCGTTGGCCAAGTAACGATGGGCGAGGTAGGCCTCGGGCTGGCTGCGGCCCTGCGAGCCGACCTGCACGGCGATCTTTGCCCGGTTGCAGGCTTCGATCATCGCCTTGCCCTCTTCCACCGTGCAACAGGCGGGTTTCTCGACGTACACGTGCTTGCCGCATTCGGCGGCGTGGACAGTTTGCAGTGCGTGGAGGTGGTCGGGCGTGGAGATGACCACCGCGTCGATGTCGTCGCGTTCGATTACGTAGCGGTAGTCGCGGTAGACGTCGGCCTGGGGGCCGGCCATGCGGGAGGCGTTTTCCAGCCGCCGCTCGTCGACGTCGCACACGGCGGCGATGTTGGTTTCACCCCGGCCCATGCGCGACTTGATGCCGCGCAGGTGGGCGCCGCCCATCCCGCCCACGCCAATGTGGCCGAAGGTAAGCTTTTCGTTGGCCGCCATCGCGCCGGAGGGAACTAGGTAGGGGGCAGCAAATGCCGTGGCGGTGGCCGCTCCGGCGGTCTTCAAGAACGCCCGCCGCGGCACTTTCACCTTACGATCACTCATGGTTTACCTTTCTGTGGAAAAACGATCACGGGACTTGTGTTGGCAAAGCTTATCTGAAAGGCCGCCGAGCCCGGCCGTGACCGGTACGGCCCACCTATGACCGTCAGGATAACCGGACCGGCGGTGCCGTGCAAGGGGCGGCACCTTCGGCCGAGCCGGTTGCATTGTCGGAAAGCGTAGTTCGTATAAGGACATAGGACGCGCTGAAAAAACCTCTTCCCCGCAAGAGTGCGCATTTTGGGGGGCGTCGTTCTGGCCATCGCCCTGCGGCACCCCGCCCTAGAACATTGCCTGGCCGAACTTACACGGGCCGGACGGCGGTAGAGCGGCTGAATGCCCGTTTGAAGGTGTCTTTGGGGGGGCGGATGGCGGCAACGTGACGGGTTCACGCCGCTTCTTCGCGCCCCTGGGCGCGGACCCCCTGGCGCCTCGCGCAGTACTTCGCAACTATTACCCCACAGCCTGCCACGCGGCCAGGAATTCGGTAACGCAACCCAAGCCCGGGTGGTGGCGGGGGAGAACACGGCTGGTTATCCGACCCTCCACGGCGGCCGGCCCCATGCCGGAAACGGCCGCCCCTACACCCCGCCAACCATCTTGCCTGAATATCCGGAAAAGAGCTGCGCCCCGTTTCCCGGCCGGTCACCTTTGCAACTGATCCATCACCCGGTCGGTAATCATCTGGACAAGTTGTTCCACGTCCATGCCGCCGGGATGGGAAGCCGAGCCGTTGCCGTCGGCCTTCCCGTCACCGCCTTGTGGGATGAACGTCGGCGCCTGGAACGCGCACCGCTCGACGCCGGTTTCCTTCCAGCTTTCGCGGAACACGTCGTTGGCGCAAATGTCGCAGTTGTCCAGCTCGTGCCGCGGGTCCTTCATGCCCCACTGGGCCTTCAAGTCCAGCAGGGCCCGGGCCTCCGGCTCGGTGAAGTAGCTGATGCGGCCCAGCCCGCGGGCCAGCATGAGCATGCGGCAGTAGGCGTCGAGCACTTCGGTCCACCAGTAGGCCTTCTCGACCGTCTCGCCCCAGCTTACCGTGCCGTGGTTGGCCAGAATGATGACGTTCGACTTGTTCACGAACGGCAGGATCGTATCGGCGAAACTCTGGCTGCCGGGCGTGTCGTACCGGGCGATGGGCACCTCGCCGAGGAGGATCTCGACCTCGGGCAGTACGCACATGGGCACGGGCTCGCGGGCGATGCCGAAGGCGGTGGCGTGCGGCGGGTGGCAATGCACCACCGACTTCACCTCCGGCCGCGCCCTCATGATGGCAATGTGCAGCTTGATTTCGCTCGTGGCCTTGCGCCGGCCGGAGGTCTGCTTCCCCTCCCCGTCGACCGTGCAAAGGTCGTCCGGCTTCATGAAGCCCTTGCTGATGCCCGTGGGCGTGCAGACGATTTCGTTCGGGCCCATCCGGTAGCTGATGTTGCCGTCGTTGGCCGCGGCGAAGCCCTTCTTGTAAATGCGATCGCCGATCGCGCAGATGTCTTTTTTGATCTCGAACAGGGTGGGCATGATGCGATTCCGTAAACGGTTACTTCGAGGGTGATATGGGTTTGTACGTGAGGGTGTCGAGAATGGCGGCATTGTAGGCGTCGACCGGTTTCACGTTGGGGTAAAAGGGCATGGCTGCCTCGCGCCCCTCGCTCAGCGCGATGGTGCTGCCTACGCCGGCGCCCAGTTCGTCGAACACCACGACCTCCTGCTGCCAGGCGTCCGATTGTTCCAGGAGGTTCGCCCACGATTGCGGCACGGCCAGCTTGAAGCTGGCCCCGTCGAGGCTCGGGTGCCGGGTATTCAGCGTAACAGTTCCTATGATCTTGCCGATGCGCATATCTGCGGTAGGGCGGGCCGTGCCCGCCAGGGGTGTTCGTTCGCGTGGGTGAACCCGGCTGCTTGGGCAGCCGGAATCACCCTACGCCAATCGTTGTTTCAACTCATGCGGGCAGGCGCGGGGGGCGCCGTGGTACAGTTCGGAGGCCATCTGTTTAACTTGGAACAGCGTGCGTGCCGCCCAATCGACGGCTAGCACGTTGCCGCCCACGGCCGCCAGGTCGGCCGCCGCTTGCGGGGCGCCGAGCCCCAAGACCGCGCGCACGCCCGCGCGCCGGTTGGCCAGGCACAAGGCCATGGCCGGCTGGCGGGTGAGCACCAAGCCCACGGTGCCGCCGCGGCCGATTGCGGCGGCCAGGGCGTCGGTTGCGGCAATGAGGCAGTCGGATGCCTCCAAATCGGCCGGCACCCCTTCCTGCCGGAGCATCGCCATTAGCGGTGCGGGGTCGTACTGCTTCGACACGTTCCACACGGTCACGTTGCACGCCGCTTCCGAAGCCCGCTTCGCCGCGGCGCCGTATTCGAGCGCCACGCCGCGGCGCCGCAAGTCGTCGCGCACCGCCGGGGTGACCACTGCCCCCTCGGGCACCACCAGCCGCCGCACACCCGGCGCCTGCCCGTCCAGTTGCGCCAGCGTAACCACGCGGTCGGTCAGCACGAGGGCATCGGGCGGGGCGTCGTGGGCGTGGGCGGCGAGGGGAGGGGTTTCAGCCGCGTCGGCGCGCGCTGCACCGGCCGGCGCCGCGCCCAATTCGGCCAGCACCTCGCGAACGATGCGTTCGATATCAACCGCCGTGTGGCTCATGTGTCTACAATCCCCAACACCGACCACCGCACCGGCGAGGTCGTGTCGCCCAGCAATTCCCGCGTGCCGATGCCGTCGCTGGTGATCATCACCGTATCGCCCCAGCCGGCGCCGAGGGTGTCGACGGCCAGCACGGGGTCGCCCTCGATGGAGCCGTCGCCTTGCAGCGCCATGACCAAGAGCAGCTTCGCGCCCTTCATCGAGCGGTGCTTCACGGTGGCGGTGGCCTGTCCGACGACGCGTCCGAAGTACATTCGCTATTTCCCGAGGATGCGCAAGTTGTCGACCATGGTGCAGCGGCGCTCGCGGGTGTAGGTGAGCGGCGTGGTGACGCCTTCCCCGGTGAGCCCGGCGATGGAGTACGAGCCGTACCCCTCGCCACCGTTGCCCAGCCCGGCCAGGCTCGACCCGTTCTTGACGAACAGGGTGGTGTCCATCCGTTTTCCCATGCGGGTCATGCGGGTGACGTCGTGCGAGTGGATCACCGCCGTGTGGCGGAAGCCGTGCTCGCTGCGGACGGCCATGTCGATGGCGTGGTCGACGTCGCGGGCCCGGACGAACGGCAGGAACGGCATCATCTGCTCGGCCGGCACGAACAGGTTCGCCTCGTCGGTCTCGCCGAACACCAGTTCCGTCTTTTCGGGGATGGTCTTTCCGGCGGCGCGGGCCAGTTCGGCCGCGTCGCGGCCGATGAACTCCTTCCGCGCCACGGCGTGACCGTGGGTTTCGGCGCTGGGCGGCACGATAGCCGCGCGGGTGAGTTTGTCTACCTCGGCCGCATTCAGCCGGGCGGCGCCGGCCCGCTCCATGGCCGCCATCATGGCGTCGAACACCCGCTCGACCACGAACACCTGCTTCTCCCCAATGCACAGCAGGTTGTTGTCGTACGCCGCGCCGAAGATGATGCACCGGGCCGCGCGGTCGAGGTCGGCCGTTTCGTCGACCACCACGGGCGGATTCCCCGGCCCGGCCACCATCGCCCGCTTCGCCTGCTGCATGGCCGCCTTCGCCACACCCGGCCCGCCGGTAATGCTCAATAGGGCTACATCGTGATGGGTGAACAGTTGGTTGGCCGATTCCAGGGTGGGCTCCGTGAGCACGCATATCAGGTTGTCGATGCCGCAATCGCGATAGATCGCCTCGTTGTAGCGGCGCACGCCCTCGGCGGCCACCCGCCGGCCGCCGGGATGTGGGTTCACCACCAGCGTGTTGCCCGCGGCGATCATCTGGATGGCGTTGCAGGTGAGCGTGGGCAGCGAGTGGGTTACCGGGGTGATGACGCCGATCACGCCGAACGGCGCCCGCTCGATGACGGCCAGGCCGTGGTCGCCGCTGTAGACCTCGCTGCGGAGGAACTCGACGCCGAGTGTTTCGGCCACGCCTTGCTGCTTTTCGAGCTTGTGTTCGAGGCGGCCGATCTTGGTCTCCTCCATTTCCATGGTGCCCAGCTCGACGTACTGCTCGCGGCAAATGCGCCGGATGTGTTCCAGCATGCGTTGGCGGTCGGCGAGCGTCCGCTCCGAGAGCCGGTCGAACGCCTCGGCGGCGGCGGCCGCGGCCTCGTCCACGCACGTGAACTGCCCGAAGCGCCCCTGATACCCGCCGCCCACCGGCCCCACGCGCGGCGCCGGCGCCGGGGCGGTCGGCTGCCCGTTCGAGTTGAGCCGGGCAACCACCTGCTCCACGACATTGCGAACCAGAGTTTCGTCAATTTGCATGATCCATGCCTCGTATCGAGGTTAGTCTGTCTTCTCGTAAACGCACCGGTGCTCCACGTGCACCGAGTCGATGATGCCGACCACCACCGTGTCGACGGGCAGGTTCTTCGTGCCGGGCGTCAGGCGGGCGCTGGAGCCCTGCGTGAGCAGCACGTATTCGCCCTCGCCGGCCCCGACCGTATCGACGGCCACCAGCGACCTGCCCGAGCCGGCCAGGCATCCGTGCTCCCGGTCCACCCGGTAGGGCTCGACCAGCAGCAGCTTGTGGCCCGTCATCGAGCCGATCTTTTGGGTCGCTACCAGCGATCCGGTTACTTTGGCAAGGAGCATGGGTTCAGCCCTCCAACAACTGCTTGGCCAGTCGTGCGACGATCAACTCTTCGTTGGTGGGCAGCGTCCAGATCTGCACCCGGCTTTCGGGGGCGTGGATTTTTGCCTCGCCGCGGGCATTTTCGTTTCGCTCGGAATCGAGCGCAATGCCCAACTCTTCCAGGTTCCGGCACACGGCGGCGCGGATGCCCGGTTGGTTCTCGCCGATGCCGCCGGTGAACACCAGCGCCTCGGCGCCGCCCAGTTCGACCAGGTACGCGCCCAGGTACCGGCGGATGTCGGCCA
>PWXP01000249.1 GCA_003561895.1 Planctomycetaceae bacterium
GATCGTCGCCACGGTGGTCGGCTTTCCGCACGGCCACCACCGGCCGGAGGTCAAGGCCCTGGAGGCCCAACTGGCCCTCCGCGACGGCGCCCGCGAACTCGATATGGTCATGAACATCGGCTTGTTCCTCAGCGGCGCGTACGACCGGGTGCGCGACGACATTGCCGCCGTAGTGGACGTGGCGAAACCGCGGGGCGCTCTGGTGAAGGTGATCCAGGAAAGCGGCTACCTGACGCTCGAGCAGGTGGCCGAAGCCTGCCGCATCAGCGAACAGGCCGGGGCCGATTTCGTGAAGACCTCCACCGGGTTCGGCCCCGGCAAGGCCACGCCCGAAATCATCGACGTGATGCTCAAGACCGTGGGCGGTCGGCTGCGCGTGAAGCCCTCCGGCGGCATTCGCGACTGGGCCACCGCCGTCGACTACCTGGCCCAAGGCGCCGACCGGCTGGGCGTCGGCTCCACCGAAGCGGTGCTCGACGGGGGGCTGGCCGATGACACCTACTGAGATCCAGGCCGTCGTCTACCACGGCCCCGGCGACGTGCGGTGCCAGCGGGTGCCCATGCCCGCCTGCGGCCCCGGCGAGCTGCGTGTGAAGGTCGAGGCCTGCGCCGTGTGCGGCTCCGACTGGAAGGCGTACAAGGCCGGCAACCCGCGCATGAAACCGCCGATTACCGTCGGCCACGAGTTCACCGGGCTGATCGAAACCGTGGGCAAAGGCGTGCGCGGTTTCGCCGCCGGCGAGCGGGTGGTGATGGCCACGAGCACCTCGTGCGGCGCGTGCCTGTTCTGCCGCCGCGGCTGGAGGAACCTGTGCACCGACCTGCGGCCCATGGGCTTCTACTACCCCGGCGGCATGGCCGAGTTTGTGACCATTCCGGCGCGGGGCGTGCGGGAGGGACACGTGGTGAAGGTTCCGCCCGAGGTTCCGCCCGCCCACGCCGCCCTGGCCGAGCCGGTAAGCTGCTGCGTGAATGCGGTAGAGAACTGCGGCGTGACCGACGGCGACGTGGTGGCCGTGCTGGGGGCGGGGCCAATGGGCATCCTGAACGCCTGCGTCGCCCGCCACTACGGCGCGGCCAAAATCATCCTCAGCGAAGTGAAACCGATGCGGCTCGATCAGGCCAAGGCGTTCGGGTTCGACCGCCTGGTCGATCCGGCCGCCGAGGACCTAGCCGAGGTGATCCGGCAGGAGACCGGCGGCCATGGCGCCGACGTGGTGATCGTGGCCGCGCCCGCCGCGCAGCCGCAGGAGCAGGCCGTAACGCTGGCGCGCAAGCGGGGTGCGGTGTGCCTGTTCGCGTCGCTGCCGGCCGGCGCCAGCATGATCCACGTCGACAGCCGGCCGATCCACTATGGCGAACTGCGGGTGCTCGGTTCGAGCGACTCGACCGCCGCGCACGTGGAGCACGCCGTGGGGCTGATCGCCGGCGGCGCCCTGCCGATGGACCGGATCGCCAGCCACGTGCTGAAGCTCGACGACATCGACCGCGCGTTCGCGTTGATGGAAATCGGCGAGGCGCTGCGCGTGGTGCTGACCCCGTAAGTTCGGAAGTTGGAGTTCACGCTTCAGCGTGCGGGGAAGCTCGGAGCCGTTGGAGTTCACGCTTCAGCGTGCGGGGAAGCTCGGAGCCGTTGGAGTTCACGCTTCAGCGTGCGGGGAAGCGGGGGGTGTGTCCCGAACACGCTAAAGCGTGCACTCCAGCAGGGTGTGAACTTCACCACTTTGACCGCGCGGCCTCGCGAGAGTATGATAAGGAACAGGTCGGCTGGGTTGGCCGGCGCGGACGTTTTCACCCGGTCTTCCGGGAGAGGAGAAACACAATGAAGAAGCTAATGATTGCCCTGTCATGCACCATCCTGGTTCTGCCGCTCGCCCGGGCGTTGGCCGACGACCCCTCCGGCCCGCCCGAAGAACTGGCCTTCGACAACGCCTCGTTTTACGACGCCGAGGGGAACTTCCTCCTCGAAAAGGCCAAGGACGCCTACGTGGAACTGATGAAATATCACGGTTACCCCGTGTTCGAGGGCATCCGCGACCGGATGTGGGTGTCGGACTACAATACCGGGGAGTTCACCAAGCTTGGCCTCGGCGCGGTCATCTTCGTCAACAACGAGCGCGACCGCTACATGCTCATGGACGTGTACCTGCTGCCCAACCAGATGCTGCCCGAACACTGGCACGTGGCCACCGACGACAATCCGGTGAAAATGGAGGGGTGGCTGGTGCGCCACGGGCTGTCGCACATCGTCGGCGAAGGGGAACCGAACCTCAGCCCCGAGGTGGTCATCCCCGAGTGCCACATGGACGGCACGGCGACGGTGAAGCGCGCGGTGATCACCCGGCCGGGCGAGTTCGTCAAGCTCAACCGCCCCGGCGCCCGGCACTGGCAGTACGCCGGCCCGGAGGGCGCCATCATCACCGAAGTGGCCAACGTCCACGACGGCGCCGGCGTGCGCCACTCGGACGAGGCTATGAACGAGTACTTTCTGAGCCAGTAGTGGTCTGTCCAGCTAGTGTTTACCAATAGCAGAGCGACGCTTGTGCATACAAAACGCGCCATATACTCGAATACCCCAACTAGTAAAGGCTAGCTGGACAAACCAGTAGCGACGATGACGTTGCTTTACACCGACCGCTGTTTTCTGAAGCACGAGACGGGCCATCACCCGGAGCGGGCCGACCGCATCCGCCAGATCGAACCGCAGCTTCGGTCGGAAGGGCTCTGGGACCGTTGTAGGCGGGCGGCCCCCGTACCCGTTTCCCCCGATCGGCTTGCCCGAGTGCACTCACCCGAATATCTTACTGAAATTTGGGGGGCCTGCAAGGCGGGCGGGGGGTATATCGAGGCCGATACGGTCCTCAGCCCGGCCTCCTACGAAGTGGCCCTGATGGCCGCAGGCAGTTGCGTCGACGCCACCGAGCGCGTGCTCCGAGGGGAGGACCGCACAGCGATGTGCGTGGTTCGCCCGCCGGGCCACCACGCGCTGATGAACCGGGCGATGGGCTTCTGCCTGTTCAACAACATTGCGTTGGCGGCCACCGTGGCCACTGCAGAGTTCGAGTTGGACCGGGTGCTTATTGTCGATTTCGATGTCCACCACGGCAACGGTACGCAGGCCACTTTCTGGGACGACCCGAAGGTGGCGTTCTTCTCGATCCACCGCTGGCCGTACTATCCCGGCAGCGGCAGCGAGGAGGAAGTCGGCGGGGGGCGCGGTGTCGGCACCACGATGAACCTGCCCGTCCGGTACGACACCTCCCGCCGCGACTACCTGAAACTCTTTTCCGACCGGCTCGAGCAGTTCGCCGGCCGGATTCGGCCGCAACTGGTGCTTGTCAGCGCCGGATTCGATTCGCACCGGGCCGATCCGGTGGGCGACCTGGGCCTGGAGACCGAAGACTTCGAGCCCATCGCCCGCACCATCCTCGATGCCGCGGCCACCCACGCGGGCGGCAAGGTGGTGACCGCCCTCGAGGGCGGCTACCACCCCGAAGCCACGGCCGAGGCGACGGCGATGTATGTCCGTTGCCTGCTCGACGGCTCGAAGGCGGGCTCGTAGGCCCGGGCAACCGGTGTAGCAACCGCCTCGCAGTGGAAGCGGCCCGGCGTAACCGTTCACAGGGGACTGTCCCCCTTCGCATCCAGCGGAGAAAACAGCCTGCGCCACCGGCCCGTGAACGCCTACTACCGCACGAACGAAGGCAGAGCGCGGATCATGAACTGGTCGAACAAGGGTACGGTGAATGCCAAATCGCCATACGCCGGACTGTAGATCATGCCCTTGTTGATGAGCCTCGCTCGCATGGGTCCCTGGCTGGTGACCTTCACCCCCAAAGTGTCAGCAATATCGCCCGTGCGGTGAGGGCCGGCGCCATGTTCGGCCATCGCTCGCAGGAATCGCGTCTCGGCCGGCGTCAATCGATCATACCGGACGCGAAAGAAATTCTGGTCGAGCCGTTCCACTACGGTTGGGGTTGCGTCGTTGACGGTTTCCAGCGTGATCGGGCTTGTCGCCGCCCGGTTCCAGAACCCTTTCAGGGAGTCGGTCTCGCTCAACTGGTCGCAGCAAAGCTGCAACTGGGGCTCTGCACCCTCGCGCCAGAATTTTTCCGTCCCTTTCATGCGACGGTTGATCTGC
>PWXP01000292.1 GCA_003561895.1 Planctomycetaceae bacterium
CCGGGCTACTACAACGCGGTGCAGGAGATGGACCTGTACTTCGTCCAGGCCGAGTTCGAAGGCGTGGTGCACGACGTGTTCGACGAGCTGCTGTTCGACTACTGCCAGCGGATCGTCGATCACCAGTGCGACGTCGTGCTCCTGGCCGGCAAGCCGTCGAAGCTCAGCTACATCCAGCAGCTCGTGCGGATGTACGTGCCGCTTTCGCCCTCGCGCATCGTGCCCATGCACCACCACTACGCCGGCAACTGGTACCCGTACCAGGACGAGAAGGGGCACAACCCCGGGGCGATCGTCGACCCGAAGAGCCCCGTAGTGGTCGGCGCGGCCATCGAGTTCATGGCCCGGCACGGCATGCTGCCCCAGTTCAAGTTCGAGATGCGCGGCAAGGCCCACGAAAACAGCTATTACTGGGGCGTGATGACCGACGCCACCAGCGGCATCCGCAATGAGCGCATCCTGTTCCAACCGGTCGAGGACCAGGCCCGCGAGGAAATTACCGAGTTCACCACCGGCTCGCAGCGCGTGCTCATCGGGCGGAAGCTGGCCGCCGAGGAGGAGACGCCCGCCACGCCCGTCTACCTGCTCAAGACCGAGGTGGGCGACCGGATCGGGCCTACCGAGGTGCAGGTGCGGATCAAGCGGAAACACGCCAGCAAGGACGAGGAGGAAACGCTCGAGGTCGAGTCGGTCACCGGCGTGGTGGCCGGCGAGGACGCCATCCTGGGCGAGAACGTGCTGTTCAGTTGGCGCACCCTGGCCGATGAACGCTATTACCTCGACACGGGCGGGCTGGACAACATCGAAATGGCCGCGCCCGTGGCCGCAACCCCCTGACGCGATGGAGGAGGCCGGCATGGCCCTGTGGGGAAAGAAAACCGACGACGAACCGATGGACGCCGAACAACGCGCCGGCGCGCCGGAGCGGCAGCAGGCTGGGGCGGTGGGGGACCTGGCCGCGACGCTCGACCGCCTGGGCACGCTGCTCGATGAAACCAATCGCCGCGTGGTCGAGTACCTGGCGACGCGGGAATCGGAGTCGGGCAGGCTCCACGGCGAGGCCGTCCGGCAACTGGCCGAGAGGATCGAGGCCATCGGAACCCGGCTGGAAACGCCGCCCGCGGCCGGCGATGCCGCGCCGTCCGACCCGGCCGCGGCACCCGTCGCGTCGCCGGCGGGCGAGGCGTCGTTAGCCGGCGCCGTGGCGCCGCTGGAGCAGCGGCTGGCCCAGGTCGAGAACACGATCCTCGCTTGGGCCGACCACGCCGCGAAGCACGCCGGCCTCGACCAGGCCCTCTCGGACGGCATGCGGCAACTCGTCGAGCGCATCGACCAGCAGCACCAGTCGCTCACCGGCTCGCTGGGGCACGTCTGGCAGCGGTTGGACGACGGCCTGCGCGAAATCGCCGCCCACGTGCAGCCCGCCGACGAAGAACCGGCGGAAACCCCCACCAGCAGCCACGAGTGGGAGCGGGCCCTGCTCGGCGCGGGGCTCGCTTCGCAGCCCGAGTTGAACGAAATGAGGGAAAAGTTCCTCGCCGAACTGCTCCAGGGCAACGACGGCGCCCGGGCGCTGGCCGGGCAACTGCTCGTGTTTCGCTCGACCCCCATGGAACGGATGCCGCAGTTGCTCAAGGACGTCGGCGAGGCGTACTACCGCTGGCGCCCGAAGGTCCGGCCGGGCAACGCCCTCATGGAACAGGCGCTGGCCGCATGGGTGGAAGCGAAGTGCGACGAGGCGGGCATCAGCAACCGCATCGAACTGGTCGACCCCGGCCAGCGGTTCGACGCCACCCGGCATAGCGCCGCCGCCCGCGGCATCGAAATTACCGAAGTGCTCGGATGGATCGTGCTGCGCGACAACGGGCGCGTTTACACCAAGGCGACGGTGGCCGTCCGATAGGAATTGCTCGCGATGCGCACCTACGTTTGCACCAACTGCGGACACCAGATTCAACGGCCCACCCAGCCGTTCAACTGCCCGCAATGCGGCCGCCAAGCCGTCAACCTGTTCCGGCCCGCTCCCGCCGGCCCGGCGCCGGGGCAGCCAGGCTATCCGCAGCAGCAGGCACCGTCGGGGTATCCGCAGCCACCGGGCCAACCGGGGCACCCGCAGCCGGGGGGGCCGTCCGGCCATCCACAAGCACCCGCACAGCCCGGGTACCCGCAGGCGCCGGGCGGCTATCCTCCGCCCGGTGCGCCGGGCCAGCCCGGCCAGGGACAGGGCGGGGCGAATTACGGACCGCCGCAGCAAGGCCCGCCCTCGGCACCGGCATACGGCCCGCAGCCTCCCCCAGGCCAGCAACGACCGGGGGCCGCGCCGTGGTATCCTCCGCCCGGACAGCCCGCACAGCCCGGACCGCAACAGCAGCCGCCATCGCCCCCGCCCCACGGCGGTTCCCCGCAGCCGGGCGGCGCGGTGCCGGGTGGCGCCATTCGCCCGCCGCAGTACGGCAGGCCGCCTGATCCCGGCCAAACCGGCTTTGGTCGCCAACCGCCCGGCGTGCAGCAACCCGGCGCTCCGCAGCAACCGCATCCGCCCGGTGGGTCCGGGCCATACGGGCAGTCCGACGGGGGTTCGTCCTATCCGGGCGCCGGCGGTCCACCGCCCTCGGGCGCCGCGCCGTCGGTACCGCCCCCCGGTGGTGCAGGCTTCCCGCCGGGACCGCCGCCCCAAGCCCCTCCGGCGCCGCAGGGGCCGGCACAACATCAGCCGCCGCCGCAGGGCGCCCCACAACACCCGCAATCGCCGCAGGGCGCCCCACAACACCCGCAACCGCCGCAGGGCGCCCCACAACACCCGCAACCGCCGCAGGGCGCCCCACAACACCCGCAACCGCCCCAGGGGCCGGCACCTCATCAGCAACCGCCGCAGGGGCCGACACCTCAACCACCGGCGCCGCAGGGGACTCCGCCGGCGCCGCAAGGAACGCCACCGGCGCCGGAAGAAAGCCCGTCGGCGGGGCCGGGCAGATTCCCGTTCGCAAAGCCCAAGGGCGAAGCGCCCCAGCCACCCGGGCCGCAACCGCCCGACCGGCCCCCCCATCAGCCGCCTCCACCTTCGAAGCCGCAGCCTTCCGATGCACCTCCGCGGACGGCGGCCGAGCGCGGGCCGGCGGCAAAGCAGCCCCCCGCCCAGCAGCCTCCCGCCCAGCAGCCCCGGTCGTCGCGGTACCGGGAGCCGCCCACGACTCCCCGGCCGAAGCCCCGCACCGAGCCGAAGCCCCGTCCTGAACCGGGAGCAGCGGAGCGGCGGGCCAAGCCGCAGCCATCGGCAGGGGCGCCCCCGGCGGCCCGAGAGCGGCCCAAGCGCCCCAAGCGGCCCGAGGCGGAAAAGCCCGCCCCGCCGGAGCCCGAGAAACGCCCCGAGCCGGCGCCGCCGAAGCCCAAGCCGCGCCCCAAGCCGATCCGGCCGGAGCAGTTCGCCTGGGCCTACCCGGACGAACCCCCGCTGGAGGACGGCGTGCCGCTCCGCGCCCCGCCGGTGGTCGACGCTTCCGGCCGAATCTTCCTGCACTTCCAGAACCGCCTGCTGGCCCTGAAACCCGCCGACGGCAAACCCGTGGTCGAGTGGGAGTACGTCACCGGCGCCCGCGTGCCCGGACCCCTCATGACCGCCGCGGACGGCTCGCTTCGGATGCACGCGGCCGACGGCTTCCTCCATGCAATCTCTCCCGAGGACGGCAAGCAGCTTTGGCCCCCGGTTCACGTGGGCGAGCCGCTCGGATACGCCGCGCCGCTGGTCGACGCCGTGGGCAACACCTACGTCAGCGCGCTCGACGGCGGGCTGCTACGGGTCGATGAGGACGGCCGGTGCGACCAGGACCGCCCCTACTTCCGCTCCCGCCAGAAGCTCAACTCCACCGGCATCATCCACCGCGGCGTGCTCTACATCGGGTCGGAGGAGGGTTACGTGTTCGCCGTCGAACTGGGCGACCAGCGCGGCCGCAACCGCTTCGACCACGCCGCCGACCAGGGCCACGCCGGATGGTTCATCAACTGCGCCCTGGCCATGGCCGAGGACGGTACGATCGTGGTCGCCGGCCGGGACGATACCCTGTACGGCTTCGCGCCCGGCGGCAAGACGGCCTGGAAGACCGCCATGCCCGGCCAAATGCTCGGCTCGCC
>PWXP01000612.1 GCA_003561895.1 Planctomycetaceae bacterium
CCGATGACTGCACCCCCTTGCGTGCCTGTGTTGTGGGAAGCGGCCCGGCGCGCGGAATTGTATGCCTTACGTCGCAGCGTGAGGACGGGCGCCCCATTCCGCCCATTCCGCAGAAACGGCTTGCCAAGGGCCGACCGCGAAGGGGTGAACGGGGGGCCGGTCCCGGTCCTTGACAATTGGGAGGCTGGATCCCATAATTGCAGCATGATCCCCAGGGCAATACAACCGGATGTCGAGCGATCGCTGCGAGCTTTCCCCGTAGTGGGCATTACGGGACCCCGCCAGGTCGGTAAAACCACCCTGGCGAGGATGATCGCGGACGGTTTCGCGGGCCAAGTGCTGTACCTCGACCTGGAAAGCCCCGCCGACTTGGCCCGGCTCGCCAGCCCCGAACTGCTGCTCGCCCAGTATGAGGAGCAGTTGGTCGTTATCGACGAGGTGCAGCAGAAGCCGGAACTGTTTCCCATCCTGCGGGTGCTGGTCGACCGCAACCGGCGGCCCGGGCGGTTCTTGATCCTGGGATCGGCCGCGCCGAACCTGAAGCGGCAGGCGTCGGAGAGCCTGGCCGGGCGAATCGCTTACCACGAGCTTGCGCCCTTGACACTGGCGGAGTTGGCCGGCGGCGGGCGGGCGGGAACGGAAACGGTCAACCGCCTGTGGACGCGCGGCGGGTATCCCGACAGCTACCTCGCCGGCGACGACGCCCTGTCGATCCAGTGGCGCGAGAACTTCATCCAGACGCACCTCGAGCGCGACCTCCCGGCCCTGGGCATTCGCGTGCCGGCCACCACCTTGCGGCGCTTCTGGACCATGGCGGCCCACTGCCATGGCCAAACGTGGAACGCCAGCCGCATGGGCGAGAGCATGGGAATCGACCACAAGACGGCGCGCCGTTACCTCGACGTCCTTTCCGACACGTTCATGCTCCGGCAGCTTCCACCGTGCTATGCCAACGTGAAGAAGCAACTGGTCAAGTCGCCGAAGGTGTACCTGCGCTGCTCCGGGCTGCTGCACAGCTTGTTGGGCATTGGCGACTGGCTTTCGCTCCAGGGGCACCCGATTCGCGGCGCGTCGTGGGAAGGCTTCTGCATCGAGCAGATTCTGGCGGCGATTCCCACGCGCTGGAGCACCGGCTTCTACCGCACCCGTTCCGGCGCCGAGATCGACCTGGTGATCCATCCGGTGGCGATGCAGCCGCCCATTGCCGTCGAGATCAAGGCCACGGCCGCGCCGAAGCTGTCGAAGGGGCACTTCCATGCTCGGGCCGACCTTGCGCCGCGGGCGATGTACGTGGTGTACCCCGGCGAGGATCGCTATCCGTTGGCCGACGGCGTGGAGGCGCTGCCCGTCAGCGAAGTGGCTCGAATCGCCGAGTTGGCGGGGGACGACGACTGGGGTCAGAGCGCCGTTAGATTTTAGCAGAATATGCCTAATGACTAACGGCGCCCTGACCCCGATGTTTCCGCGTCCGAACGTGTCGGGGTAAACTTGCGGAATGCCAAGGCGCCGACATGAAGCCAGTGGAGGTTACGTTGACCACGCTCTGAACCAGCCCGTGGGGCGCGCCGCCGTCTTCGAAACGTGGAACGAACGGCTCCGCCTCCTGGCGGCCGCCGCCGTTGTGGCGTTGAGTGGTTGCGGCCCGCCCGGGCCGTATGTGCCCGAACAGTCGATGGTGCAGGACCCCGAGTTCGACCGGGAGCTGCGGGGGCTGCTCCGGTTCACGGTACCGGTCATCAGCGTCGACCAGCTTCGTGCGGTCCGCGAGGACGTCGTCTTGCTCGACACGCGCTCCCGGGCGGAATTCGACGTCAGCCGCATTGCCGGGGCTCGTTTCGTGGGTTACGACGAGTTCGAGCCGGAAGCGGTCCGCGATATTCCGCGCGACGCGGCGATTGTCCTGTACTGCTCGGTCGGTCACCGGTCGGAAGAAATCGGCCGGCGGCTGAAAGACCTCGGCTACCGCGACGTGCATAACCTGTACGGCAGTATCTTCGAGTGGGTCAACCGTGGGTACCCGGTCGTCGATTCGGAAGGAAACCGGGTGGACAAGCTTCACACCTACGACGCGCAGTGGAGCCAGTGGGTCACCCATGAGGCGATCGCGAAAACGTGGTGACCGAGGCTCGATGCTCCGCCTCCGCGCGCCTCGGAGGCATGAAGCGGTACTTGGCGATCGTATACAGGATCTTGGCGCCCGCCTTCACCGAGCCCCCAAACGTGCCGCTGATCTTGCTCTGCCCGACGCGGCGGCGATACGGCACGGGAATCTCCAGGGTTCGCAGTCCGGCCCGGGTGGCCTTGATCTGCATTTCAATGGTCCAGCCGAAGTCCCGGTCGGTCATGTTCAGACCGCACAGCGACCGGTAACGGATGGCGCGGAACGGCCCCAGATCGGTATAGCGGGCGGAGAAAAGGACCCGCATGAGAAAGCACGCGAGCCGGTTCCCCAGTACGCTTTGCAGGGGCATGGCCCCCGCCTCCCGGCGGCCTTGCATGCGCGAGCCGAGCACAAAGTCGGCACGTCCGTCCAGGATCGGCTCGACCAGTTCGTGCAGGCGCCCCGGGTGGTCGCTGTAGTCGGCATCGAGAAACACGACGACTTCCGGCGGCGGCCGGCCGGCTGCGGTGAACTCGCCGATCGCCGCCAGCCCGCGCAGGCACGCCGCCCCGTAGCCGCGCCGGGGTTCCTCGACGACGACGGCCCCACCGGCCGCGGCCACGGCGGCCGTGGCGTCGGTCGAGCCGTTGTCGACGACAATCACGTGCCGGAGTCCCGGCAGGTCGTCGAGCACCAACGGCAGCGATTCCGCTTCGTTCAGCGCAGGAATGACGGCGACGACTTGCTCGAACATGATGACCCCTCGCGGATGGGCGGTAATTCGTCCGTTCGAGAGAGCAAACCGCGTTCCCGGCTTTGGAGTGCGGCGGCTTGACGACGCTTTCGTTTTGCGTCAGCTTCGGCGTTTCGCACGGCGGCTGTTGGAGGGCCGGAGAGAGCAAAGGCATAGCCAAAGCGGCGTCAAGCCTCCGCACTCCAAGAAAGCCCGCAATTCCTACCCTCACTGTGCGACAGAATGGCGGACCGCCCCGCCACTCTGACGCAGGCAAGACTGTTGGGCGGTCCTCCTTGGATGGAAACGGGCGAGCCTTGCCGCCCCCGACGTCCGGTTCGGGCCTTCGGGCGCCAATCGGTACGCCAGTTGCATGTAGAGGGGCGGCACGGGTTGCTTCGGTAGTGGTGGGCCGACAATGGGGTGAAGGACCGGCTTCGTGCGGACCAACCGCCCTTCAGCACGTGACCTGAGTTTTTCCGGGCGGGACAGTCGAGTGAATCGCCAAGCCAGACTGCCGGCCCGTCACTCTAACCCCTGAGTTGCACGAATCGAAAGGAGCATGCGATGTGGCGATGGATTCTGACATTGTTATTGGTAGCGAGCCTGGGGCTTGTGAGCACCGGCTGCCCGCAGCAGGAGCCTGTTATTCCGCCGACCGACGACCCGGTCCCCGAGGAGCCGGCTTCGCCGCCGGACCATGACCACCCGCACGAGCATGACCACGACGCTCCCATGGAACCGGTTCCGCCGCCGGAAGATCCCGGTTCGCCGTAGTGGATCGGCCGCCCGGCGCCCGGGCGGGAGCGGATGGACGGACGGAGACGGCAAAGCGAAGTGGCTGAAAGAGGGCCTCGAACGTGACCCTTCGCCGTGCGCGCCTTGATCCGACGACGCCGCGATGGGGATGGGCCGCGGTCGGGTTCATCCTTATCGCAATCCATGCCGTGCTGCTTGCGCTGTCGCCGCGCTTCGCCTACGGCGTATTGCCGGTGCTCGAGCGGCCTACCGGCTGGGTGGTCGGCCTGCTGATGGGCGCCGGGACGGCCTACCTTGCCGGCGTCTGGTGGCTGACGTTGCCGGCGCGGCCCGGCTGCGCCTGGTGGGCGTGGGTGATCGTGGTTGGCGCGGCGATGCGCGCGATGATGTTCCCTTCCACGCCCATTCTGGAAACCGATTACTTCCGTTATCTCTGGGATGGCGCGGTGGTGGCGCACGGCCACAACCCGTACGCTTACTCGCCCCAAGCGGTCCTTGACGGCCACGCTCCGGCCGAGTTGGTGGA
>PWXP01000641.1 GCA_003561895.1 Planctomycetaceae bacterium
CCGTGTTAAAGATGACGAAGCTGATGAGCAAGCAGCCGGAAAAATGTGCGCGGCAGACATGGAACAAGAGCGGGCTATGTGGGAGATCGACAGGTTGTTTCCCGAAGTGCGAGATGCCATCCGTCAGCGCATCATGGTCGAGTGCCCGCCTTGCGATGCGGAACGCGAGAGCATTATCCAGAAACTGAGACGCAAATGGTCCCGGAAATAGCATGGTCCACGGCGGCCTACTCACGGCCGACTCGTCCCGCGGCGTGTGGGAAATTAGCGCCCAGGGCCGCGCATGGCTGGAACAGTCGGTGTAGTGGCGGTTGGGCATCCGGAAGAGCTACAACGTGACAAGGTATCGCGAAACGTGAATTCTCAAGAGCCCAGACATGCTGCACCATCATGGCAACCGACCACGTTTGTGCGCTTCGAGCGCGGATTGGATACAAGCATGGACACAGCGAGGATTGTTACAGACGCCGGCCCCGCGTACATTAAGGCTATGGGGAATCGCCAGGGGCCGCATCCGCTCGCATGTGAACTGGTAGGAACCCAGTTGGCGGCTTGGTTTGGCCTGCCGACCTTCGAGTTCGCCATCATCCGCATCGACGCCCGCGTTGACGAGATACCATTCTTCCACGGCGGCCTTGCCGCGTCCGGCCCCGCGTATACCACAAAGGCGGTCGATGGGCATTGGTGGGGCGGAAAAACGGACGAACTGTCGCCGCTGGTGAACCCCCAGGATGTGGGGCGATTGGTCGTCTTCGACACTTGGATCAGAAACTGCGACCGGCACCCGCCCGATTTGACCACCCGGCAGCCCAACTACGATAATGTATTCCTGGAGGACCTGACGGGTGTGGATCGCGGCAAGACCAGACTGATTGCCATGGACCACACACACTGTTTTTCGTGGAACGGTGTTCTCGATGCGAAGATTGCGAACATTGAGTATGTCAAAGATGACGGCCTATACGGCCTCTTTCCCGGCTTCAGACCACTGGTCCGACAAGACGACGTGGAGCTTGCCGTGGGCCGGCTGCGGGAAGTCACTCAGGAAATGGTTCACCCCATGGTCGAGTCAATTCCGGACGAATGGGATGTTGAGGCACGGGTGAAGAACGCACTGGAAGAACTTGTGGTACGACGAGCCCATTTCGTTGCCGATGCCATTCTTGAACCGATTGCAACCGAATGCTGGCCGGATCGTTTATTCGACACCGGCTGACCCAGGAGAGACACAATGAAACCCGAACGCGGATACTACAGCTTGATTCAGTTCTGTCCCAACCCGTCGCGGTGGGAAACCGTGAACGTGGGCGTGGTGCTGTTCTGCCCGGCGCTGGGCTTCCTCGATGCGCGCACTTCCAAGAGCAACCGGCGCGCGGAAAAACTGGTAGGGCGGCAGAACCTCGAACGAGCGGCGTTGGACGCCGCGAAGCAGGCCATTCAGTCGCGACTCGACGTGGACCGCGAATCGTTCCGCACTATCGAAGACCTTGAGAAGTTCATCAACAGCCGCGGGAACTGGCTGAAGCTGACACCGGCACGCCCGATTAAGGTGTGCAGCCCGAAAAATGACCTCGACCGCCTTTTCGTGGAGCTTGTGGGCGGGAAGAGATCGCGAGAGAAGGTCTCCGAGTTGAAGGAACTCTTTCCTACACTAGACAGTACGTTCGAGGAGCTTAAGGCGCAGGGGAGGGCGCAGTTGAACCTGCGCATCACTGTTCCCGTTTTTGGCCGCTCGTTGGCTGTGCCGTATGCCTACAGCAATGGAAGGCTGAATTTAGTCAAGCCGCAGCGGTTTTCGCAACAAGAGAGCGCGTCGCTCAATTCGGCCGGGCTTCTGGCACTTGAGGGGAACCTGGTGAAACGCCACGGCACCGGAGAGGGGACCGATGCTCGACTGATCATTGTGTCCTCTTTCGAAGATGACCAGAATCTGGGCTTGGTCAAGAGGGTCACCGATGTCTTTCGCGATTTCGAAGTGGAGAATATCGCTAAGGATCAAGTCGATGCCTTTCTTACCAGGGTGAAGAAAGAGGCACATTAGGAATCGCCAACTGCCCGATAGGCACCGGCTGAGGTCAAGGGCGAAAACACTGGAAACCCCAGGGTCCGGGAAATCAACCGATGATCGGTGCAGATGGTTTTCTATCTCTTGCGGGCCCGTGAGCCATGCGCCAAAGTAAGATAGAATGGACCGAATCGACCTGGAACCCGGTGACCGGCTGCACGAAGCTGAGCGCGGGGTGCCGGAACTGCTATGCGGAACGGATGGCAAAACGGTTGCAGGCAATGGGCCAGCCGAACTACCGCAACGGCTTCAAAGTGGCCTGCCATCCAAAGGCGCTGGAGCTTCCGTTGACCTGGAAAAGGCCGCAAATGGTGTTCGTCAACTCGATGAGCGACCTGTTCCACGAGACGGTTCCGGTGCGGTTCATCGAACGTGTGTTCGCCACGATGAACCAGGCGCGGTGGCACTGCTTCCAAATCCTGACCAAGCGGGCGGAACGGCTCAAAAAGCTGGCCCCGTCGCTGGAGTGGCCGGCGAACATCTGGATGGGCATCACGGTCGAAAACGCGGATTGCGTCAAACGCATCGATGCCTTGCGCACCGTGCCCGCGGCGGTCCGGTTCCTGTCGCTGGAGCCGCTGTTGGGGCCGTTGCCCGGCCTCGACCTTGACGGCATCGGCTGGGTCATCGTCGGCGGCGAGTCGGGGCCCGGCGCGCGCCCGATGCGGCCCGAGTGGGTTACCGACATCCGCGATCAATGCCAGCAGGCGCACGTGCCGTTCTTCTTCAAGCAGTGGGGCGGTGTCCGCAAGAAGGAAGCCGGCCGGGCCCTGAACGGCCGCGTGTGGGAAGAAATGCCGCTGGTGACGAGTTGAAGAAACGCGGGGCATCGGAAATGATCGAGAGCAGCCCCGCAAATGTATCGCTGGCATTCGAGATACGCCTCGAAGAGGTTGAGGTCGAAATCGACTATGATATCAAGTACCGCATGAGCGCCGATGGCGAATAGGAGGCCGCAGCATGTCACGACTGACCGATCCCGAGGCCCTGATGTTTCCGGTGAAGGAGCAACCCATCTTCGTGAGCCGCGGGGCCGCGTCGGGCGAGCGTTGGGCGCGCGTGCCCGGCAAGAAGGCCATTGTCAATACGGTAAACGGGCGCGTGCTCGATGTGGTCAGCCAGGGCTGCCGGCTGGTGACCAACCGCGAGGCGCTCGCGCTGGCCCACCAGTGCTGCCGCGCCGTGTTTCCCGAAACCAAGCCCGGCGAATGGCAAGTGCAGGCCGCCGACGCTCCCGCAACCGGGGGCCACTGCTTCATCGACCTCGCGCACAATCAGCAAGATGCTTTACGTCGGGATTACACGGGCGACGAAGTGGGTCTACCTGAGCACGGCGGGGGACGGCAGCTTTGCGCCCCTGGAGCGCCTGGCCGCGGCCGCTTCGGATGGCGTCTTGACCATCCGCGAAGCCGGGCAGGCTACGTATTCGACACCAAGCCCTGAGCCGAAGGATGACGATGATGTGCTCGATCTGCTGTGAAAACGTGAGGCGGACGACGATGAGAGACTCGAGACCAGTGTGGTACACTCAACAAGATGTCGGGGGACCGTCATGCACGAGATAGGCTTTCTGCTGCTTGGTTGGCTCCTTGCAATGTTCGGCCGGTTATGGACTGAACGCATCCAGCAAGGAGTGTCGTTCGACCACCGATTACGGCTTGAGAAGGAATATCAGATTTACGCAGAGCTTTGGGATAGGCTATTCGAGTTCAGGCAGATTGCAGACGCGGTGGTTAATAAGCGGCCACATGAAGCCGTGGAAGACCCCAGGCAGTGTTTTGCTGCTATATTTGACGCCTTTCAAGCGGTCGTCCGTCGAAATGAGCCCTTCATTGTAGCTCAAGTGTTTGGGCCGGCGCGTCACATCGTCACGCAAGGCCGTGTGATTGATGCAGTGTACAAACGGCTCCAGACGCTCGAAGAGCATCGCAGCCGTGTTAAAGATGACGAAGCTGATGAGCAAGCAGCCGGAAAAATGTGCGCGGCAGACATGGAACAAGAGCGGGCTATGTGGGAGATCGACAGGTTGTTTCCCGAAGTGCGAGATGCCATC
>PWXP01000316.1 GCA_003561895.1 Planctomycetaceae bacterium
GATCCGCCCTGTTGCAGCAGCCCGCGCGACCCCAGACGCCGCTCGGGGCAAAAAATGCTTGTCCAGAGGTCGGATTCAGGCGATCTTCACGTCAGTCGGCACGCCACTTGGGGAATGTCGGATAAATGCACTCCCGTCGCACGGAAAGCATACCACATCTGGGGGTTTTCACACAGCCTCGGCCCTGCGCAGCGGAAAACGGTGAAAAATCGAGGTACCCAATACTTTCTCATCCATTTGTTAACTGTTTGCAAGTAGCTTCACTTGCAACAAAAATATCCTCATCACGACCCGGAAAGAGAAGCATGTCGAAAAGCAGCGAAGATCAGCTTTTTGAGCATTTCTACGGCAGCTTTCCTAACACAGGCTGCGACCATCTACAGAATTCATGCGAAAATGATGTACAGCTAATTTTCGGTGATGTGACGGTAAATCGGATCACCGGCCGTGTGCATTTCCCAGAAAGCACGAAGCTAGACGAAGCCGCAGCTGCTTTTTGGAAGGCTGTGGGCATTAGCAGGTCGCTGAAATAGCCCCCCAGTCAGAAGGTAATCCTCCCCTTTTTAGTGGGGCGCATCCGTAGAATTCACGCGGCCATTTTCAGTTTCATGGCGGGTGTGATGCCGCCGATGCCCATGTTCGGGCGGTCGTTGTTGTAAGTCCGGAGCCATTGCGTGGCGCGATCCTGAGCCTCCTCGATGGTTTCGATGATGTATTGATCGAGCCATTCATGCCGGACGGTGCGGTTGTAGCGCTTGATATAGGCGTTCTGCTGGGGCTGGCCGGGTTGGATGTGCTGGATCGCGATGCCGAGTCTCTCGGCCCAGGTCAGCAGCTTGCCACTGATGTATTCCGGGCCGTTGTCGACCCTTATGGTGCCTGGCTTTCCACGCCATTCGATGATCCGGTCAAGGCTGCGGATGACCCGCTCGGCAGGCAGCGAAAAGTCGACCTCGATGCCCAATCCCTCACGGTTGAAGTCATCCAGCACGTTGAGCAACCGGAACTGGCGGCCATCCCCGAGGCGATCAGCCATGAAGTCCATCGACCAGGTCAAGTTCGGCGCGTCCGGCACGGCCAGCACGTCGGGCTTCTCGCGCTTGAGCCGTTTGCGTGGCTTGATCCGCAGGTTCAGTTCCAAGGCGCAATAGATGCGATAGACGCGTTTGTGGTTCCAGGGATAGCCCTTCACGTTGCGCAGGTGCTGGAAACACAGGCCGAACCCCCAGGTCTTGCGGGCATCGGTCAGCCCGACCAGCAGGTCAGCAATCTCCTCGTTCTCGTCCTTCAGCTTCGGGCTGTAACGATAACAGGTCTCGCTGACCCCGAAGGCCCGGCAGGCCAGAGCGATGCTGACCCCGTGTCGCGCCACCGCTTTCTCGGCCATCTCGCGGCGTTGAGATGGCCGCGTCACTTTTTTCCCAAGGCTTCCTTGAGCAGATCGGCCTGCATGCTCAGGTCCGCATACATCCGCTTAAGCCGCCGGTTCTCCTCTTCCATGGCCGTCATCTGGCTGATCAGGGACGCATCCATCCCGCCATACTTTGCCCGCCACTTGTAAAACGACGCGCTGCTCATGCCATGCTCACGGCACAGCTCGGCCACCGGCATCCCGCCTTCAGCCTGACGCAGGATCGCAAGGATCTGCGCCTCAGTGTACCTGCTTGTCTTCATTCGAAATCTCCTCGTCCATCTTGGCGAGAAAATTCTACTTTTGAAGTCCCTTAATTTCGGGGGGATTACCCCACGGGCTTGGACGAAGGCTGGCCAACAACATTCGCTCGGAGACCTATCCGCGGGGCCGGCAGAGCTTGAACGCCGCCGCGCTGGTCTGGTCGAAGGCCCCGGTGATCGTCGGCGCGCATGACGCAGGACCGCTGATCCGCTCGAAATCCGGCTTCTGGCTGACGATCCCGACACCAGCCGCCGGGAAATCCTCGCGGGGCGGGCGCATCACGCCGGGGGAATGGGAACGTCGTACGGGCCTGCGCTTGCGCTTCGTCTATCGACGCGCGGGGCCGAGTCTGCTGGTTGCCGAAGGACGTCTGAACGCACGCGGCCGCGCTGTGGCATCACGGTCAAAGACAGGACGCGGTGTGACGACCGTGCCGATCTTCCTGCTGGTGCCGCAGGTCAAGCTGCCGAAGCGGCTCGATCTGGCGCGGGATGCGAAGGCTGCACAGGACGCACTGCCCGCCGCAATCGTCGCGAACTGGGTGCAGGACAAATTTGAGTAACTACCCAACGTGTACGGTTACGTCGTAGCCCAGAGATTTGAGAGACTTCGACGTTCTTCCATTCCGGGGTGGGAAACGATCTGGCAATGCCCAACCCACTAGTTCCCCCAACGCACTGACCCCGAGACCTTCGATTTTCCATTTCGGATCATGAAAGGCAGTCCAGAGGCGCTCTGGCAACTGTGCATCTGGACCGTCATAGAGGATGAATTTCAAGAGCTGCTTCACGTCGTTGCCGCCTGCTGATTTGTCGCCCCAAATGCGCTTCGACAGCGCGTCGACCTTTTCTGGTATCGTGTACGTCGTCCCGTCCTCACGAAGACCGACCGCCTTATTGGCGACACGTCGCGCATAGTCCTTGATGGAATGTATGCCCATGCAAATCTCGCGGAAGGCCTCATAGTCCATGTCGTCGATGGCCTCGGCAGTGAGCGCGTCCCGCAGCATGGGCGCGGTGGAATTCAACATGACGTCCTCTTCGGACGGGGCCTTCGGCAGGTTGCGCCACCATTTGATGGCGTCTGCGAGCGCAGCATCAGGGTTCTGCTTGTTCTGTTCGAAATGGTCGGCGTAGAGGGCTCTGCGTCCTTCGAAGGTGCGCTGATAGTAGTGCGCGTGGAGGAACTGGTCTCCCTGAGCGCCTGCGGGGGCATCGCTGTCAATCCAAGAGGGTCTATTCTCGGGTTTGCTCACCAAGTTACCGATATCGCGGAGCTGTTGAAGCGTTGAGTGCCATTCCTCGAGAAATGCCTCCCGGCGGCGGTCAGTGGCCTTTTTCTTTCCGGTCTGTACGAGCCCGGACCACTTGTTGAAACTCGGGCTGTTCCAGAACTCTTCGGAAGGTGGCTCCGAACGCGCAATCTGCTTTGCACGCTTCTGCATGACTTCGAGCAATTCGTCAGTCAGCGGGGTCGAGTTCCGGTCGAGTGTGCTGAACAGTTCGAGGATATCACCTGCCATGTCGTCGGTGATCTCGGCTTCTGGAAAGTAGCAGCCGGCCTCGACGTTCTTGTACCAGGCACTCGCGGTTAGGTTCGCGGAGCCAATGTAGAGGCCGTACTCGCGCCACCAGATTACCTTCGCATGGTGATGCTGAACGAGGCGGCATTGGAACCGGGCCGATTTGCGGGCGAGGAAAGTGGACAGGATGGACGTCTTGACCGCCACACCTTCATCAAGACGGCCGTAGTACTTAAGCGGGATGCCGTTCTTCCAACACCAGTCGAACAACAGATCCATTTCCGTAGCGTAAGCTACTGCTGCAAGCACCTCTTGTGTCTCCGCAGCAGCGTTCAGCGTGATGTTGGTGAGGTAGTTGCCGTTTATGCCGCCCATCATCAGTTGCATCGCCGTCTCATCAAACTTGGTTTGCTTTTCGACACCTTAGACGAAACAATGACTATGCCCACCCCCCGCGAAACCATCCTCGCTGCGCTGCACGCGCGGCTCTCGGCATTGCCCGCAACTGCCCTGCGCGGCGACGTGCTGCCCGAGCGCGTACCGACTGTGGGCCTGATGATCCTGCGCGACGGCGAGCCGGGCGAACCCGGCGTCACGCTGTCACCGCTGCGCTACCACTACCAGCACCGGGCCGAGATCGAGGCCGTTGTGCAAGGCGCAGACCGCGACATGACCTTTGCCGCGCTCTGCGCCAGCATTGGCGCGGCAATCTCCGCCGACCGTACGCTGGGCGGCCGGTGCGAGTGGGTCGAGGCGGAGGCGCCACGCCCCGTCGATCTGCCCGTTGACGGCGCGGCCAGCCTGAAAGCCGCGGTCATACACGTCATCCTGCACTACACCACCGCCGACCCATTGGCCTGACCCACCTGACAATCCGAGGAGACACACCATGGCACGAGCCCAGGGGGC
>PWXP01000185.1 GCA_003561895.1 Planctomycetaceae bacterium
ATTGCCGCCAAGGCCAATGCGCGCGACAATCGAGCCGAACAGCCTAGAGACTGCCCCCCGTACGACGGAGCCCCATGCCCTACCTTGCTGAATTGACCTTTCGGCTCAGCCGCACCGCCGCGGCGCTTCCCGAAGATGCCAGGTCGCGCCACGCCGCGTTCCTGCGCGGCGCTGAGCAGCCCGGCGGCGGCTTCGCCGGCCGGGCGGGCGGCGCCGACGCCTACTACACCAGCTTTGCCCTGCGCGGCCTGCTCCTGCTCGACGCGTTGGACGCCGGTATCGCCCGCCGCGCGGGTTCGTTCGTCGCCGCCAAAGCCGGCCGGCCGGGCAGCGCCGTCGAATTGTTCGCACTGCTCTCGTCGGCCATGCTGATCGAGGCGGCCGGCGGCGGCGATTGCCTGGCCGAAGCCGGGCTCGAGCCGGCCGTCCTCGTCGAACAGGTGCTCGAGCCGCTGCGCGGCCCCGACGGCGGCCTGGCCAAGAGCGCGCGCAGCGGCGCGAGCAGCACGTATCACACGTTTCTGGCGGCCCTGTGCCGGCAACTGGTCGGCCTGCCCGCCGTGAACGGCGAGTCGGTCGTCGAGATGCTCCGGGAACGGCAAAGGGAGGACGGCGGTTTCGTGGAGCTTCCCGTCATGCGGCGCGGCGGTGTCAACCCGACCGCCGCCGCCGTCGCCTTGTTGCGCATCGCCGGCGCATTGGACGAGCCGCTCGGCAGCCGCGCGGCCCGGTTCCTGGCAGCCATGCAAACCAGCGAAGGAGGGCTGCGGGCGCACGCCGTGGTTCCCGCCGCCGATCTGCTGAGCACCTTCACCGGGCTGGTCGCCCTGGCCGACTTGGGCGAGCGCGATCGTGTCGATCCAGGCGCAGCCCGGCGTTTCGTCGATTCGCTGGCCCTGCCCGGCGGCGGATTCCTTGCCGCGACCCTTGACGACCGCCCGGACGTCGAGTACACGTTCTACGGCGTCGCCGCCTCGGCGTTGCTTCATGAATAATCCGGACTACGGGTTGGCCCCTTCGACCACCCACCGCTCCAGGTTGCGCGTTGGAGGGTCGACCTGAGGGCGGCTCACCTCCGAGTAAGCGGCCGTCCGAAAACTCCCCTCTCCCTTTGGGAGAGGGGCTGGGGGGGGGGGCCTGTGGGGTATGAGTAAGATAGGGGCAAGCTCTTTGGCCCATAGCCCTCACCCTAACCTTCTCCCGGAGGGAGAGGGAACCTGAGACACCCCGCGCTACCCTCCTCGGTCTTTCGCCACTGGCCGGCTTGCCCGGCCGGAGCAGTGGTCAGTGGGCTAACATTTCTTCCCATCCAGCAGACAAAACACACAGTCGCCTTCGCCGCCCCGCCGGCGGCTACGGCTCACGAGTTCACCACGCCCCAGCAGCCGCAGCTTGGGCAGGTGAAAACGTAGCATCCCTGCTCCTCGCTCCATACCACGTTTTCCTCACCAAACAGCCGTTCGCAATTCCCGCACTGATACTCAGCCGCAGGCTCCAGAAACTCGTCGTACGTGAAAGCGTCCAGCGGGTCGAAGGGGTCGATGAAGCTCATGGTGGTCCTCACAGTAAAGGGGTGAAGGACATAATGGCTGCCGAAGCACGGGTATTGTAACACAGTGGCCCAGCTTCTCGAGCGTTGGGCCGGTTAATGGGAGGATCGCGAGGCTGCTCCAGGTGTTCGTTTTCCCTTTTCATGCAACGTTCTGCCGAGCCATGGTGCGGAAAAGCCGTGCCGGGACGGCATGGAGCAGTCGCCACACGATGCTGATGGGGCGGAGGGGTACTTCTCGTCCCCTGTCTGCTGAAACCGGGCCTGCAGCGCACCGGCTCCCCGCTCACTCCTCCTCGAATCCGTGATCGGCGAACCGGAGCGTGCGGCAGTTTTCGGTGACGGTGCGGACCAGTTCCGGCGAGGTGCCGTCGGGGAGGTGGGCGTGGATTTCGAGCGCTACCTCGACCTCGGCGCCGACGATGCTGGTCAGGTGCTGCAAGACTTCTTCGACGATCCGCCCGGCGTCGCGCCCCACGCGTTTCGGGTCTAACTTCACCGACCCGTGGAACCGGCGCAGTGGCGGCTCCTCGACGCCAACGCCGCCATCGCCCTCAGGCGTCGGCCCGCCGCCCCCGGCGTCACCCTCGGCGGTTCCAGGCACACGACCACCGCCACGGTCGCCGTCGCCACCGCTTCCGCCGCTCCCTCCGGCGCCGGCCTTGCCCGCGCCGGACTTCCCCTCCGCCGCCGCCCGGTCGGCCGCAAGCTGTGCCTCGGCCACCTCGGGCTGCACCAGCAGTGAGTTGCCGTCGAGCAGCACGCGCACCGGCTGCCCGGCCCGCAGGCCCTGGTAACGCTTCTTCCGCTCGTCCCAGCCTTCGGCGTAGGCGAAGGTTTCCCCGACCCAGGTGAGCAGACCCACCCCGTCGCGGATGCCGGCCACCAACACGTCCGAGCTTTTCAGTCGTGGCAGGTACAGGTACAGGGCGAAGTCGTCGGCAAGCTGCTTCACGCTCACGTGGTCGCCGCGCCACAGCGGCACTCGGTCCAACTCCAGCCGCAGCCGCGTGCCGCCAAGTTCCGTCATCAGCAGGTCCTCGGTCGCCAGCTTCTTCGATACTCGGACGGCAAGCGAGTCCTGCCCCTGCTGCCGGAACTGGAGCCATTCGGGCGGGGCCTTTGGGTCGGGCTGGCTGGGTACGAGCAGCCACTGGTAGGTTTCCGGAATCCGGGCCTTGACCGTCTCGTCGGCGCCGCGGCACTTCGTGTCGGCCTGCTTGGTCTGGAAGTTGTCGAGGTTCAACGGCTCGCGGTCGTTCCAAATCGACATCCACGCAAGCTGCTGCCGGACGGCGGCCATCAGTTCCTTCAGCCGCGTGGCGTCGGCCGCCAGAAACGCCAGCGCGTTGCGGTAGTTCCTCGGGCTCGACCCCCGGTGGTCGAGGATCGTCTGGGCTTCCTGCCGAGCCGGGCTGCCCTCCTGGTTTTTGTTGTGCGGATACTCCGGCCCAAGGATGACCAGCCGGGCCTCCGGGTCGTCGCTAATGTCCTTGCTCGGAACACACGCATGCACCTTGGCGAACGCGCCCCGCGAGGCGGCCTCTTTGCGCAGGCGGGCGATGATCGCGTCGATTACGTCGTGCTCGTGGAATTGGTTGGCCCGGTCCTCGGCAAGCCGCGCTACGGTGGGCTGGGTCGAGTACCAGTACCGCTTGCCGTCCACGTACAGGTACGTGGCCTTGTCGGTCAGGCGGCGGAGCGAGTCGCCGAAGGTGGCCACGGCCTCGCCCGGCTGGACACAGCCGAGCTTCACCTGCCGCTCGTCGATGCCGCGGTTGGCCGCCTTCTGCACCGGCGCCGAGCCCATGTAAATGGTCCGCGCCACCCGCCGGCACGCCGAGTACCGCCCCAGCGTGCCGGGGTTCTCGCGGTCGAGGCCCAGCGGCAGCGAGTGCTCGCCGTCCACGTCCTTGCTGATGACCGCGTCCCACTGGTCCTCCAGGTAGCGGGTCAGTTCGAAGCGGACATGCGGGTCGTCGACGGGGACATTGCCCGGCATAATGAGTAAACTGCCGTCCTGCCGCTCCCACAGGGCGTGGATTACGGCCGCCATCAGCCGCAGCACGCCCCGGGTGCGCTGGAACTTGTCGAGCGTCGACCAGTCGTTGTAGAGCCGGTCGAACAGCTCCGGGTGGATCGGGTAGGCCATCTTGATCCGCCGCTCGTACTCCCCTTCGCGGCATTCGGAGGGGAAGTCGTTGTGCTGCGCGCCGTACATCTCGACGAACGCCCGGGCCACCAAGTCGCGCTGGGTGTACAGCTTGCTGTCGGCGATGGGCTCGAACAGCCGGCGGCGGACGATCTCAAACCCCTCGTCGGGACTGGCCGGGCGCCACGACGATTCCACCCGGCCGATGGCGTTTTTCAGCCGCGCCAGGGCCTGCTGGCCCCACTCGCCGCCGATCTCGTTGTCCGAGGCCGGTACGCTCACCACCAGCAGGGTATTCTTCGCCGCCTTGGCGCTCTCGCTCAGCGTCTGGGCAAAGGTGAATTGCGTGTCGAACGTGCCGGCGGGCAGGTCGCTCCCCTCGTGCAACTGCCGGGCGTA
>PWXP01000106.1 GCA_003561895.1 Planctomycetaceae bacterium
ACGTCGCTGTCGGGCGACGGGAATCCGTACAGGTGGGCGCCGCTGACAGAGACGAACAGCGGATCGTGACCAGCCTGTCGCACCAGGTCCGCCAAGGCCGGCATATCCAGTTCAAGCATCGGCCATGCTCCTTCGCGCGCGAATCAGGAAATCGTCCACCCGGTCGAAGTCCGGCTGCTCGGGCAGGCCCGTATGCTCGAACGCCTCCTGGAACCGCCGATCCAAATCCAAGGCCCGCCGCTTCACCTCGTCGAACGAGAGGCCGCCGGCCTTGATCTGGAGTAGCTCGTCGCGGTGTTCGCCGACGTCGATCCGGATCTCACCGGTCTCCAGGGCGGCGATGCCCGAGTGCAGCAGCCGGATCAGGTGCATGCCGTGCTTGGCCTTGAACGCGCCGGTCCGCCCGTAGGCGTTGGCCATCCGCCGGAACTGGCTCAGTACGTAGCCCGAGTAGGTCTTGTACAGGTGCTTCGACAGGAATGCCTGCCGTATCTGACGCAGTTCCTCGGCCGTCTCGTCGGCGTCGAGCACCAGGGGCGTCCAGAGTGTTTCCAGGACGTTCGGGTTGGCCTTCAGGGCCAACCGGAGGAACTTCTCCAGTTCCCAGTAGACCTCGTCCCGATTGCCGTCGGTCAGCTCCAGTTGCTCAGGCAGCCGGCGCAGCGACCAGTGGAGGCGGGCCGGCGGCAGGTAGATGCCGCGCAGATCGTCGTCGGAATCCTTTGAGGCCAGCCCGAACGCCTTCGAGCCCATCTGGCAAACGTAGATGATGTACGGCCGGAGGTCCTGCTCGACCCGGCCCAACACGTCATCGACCTCGCGGCGGCGAAGAGACAGTTCGGCGAATCGGGCCTTGATCACCACGCCATCGGCGAACCGCACCAGGTACGGCAGGCGGTTGCTGGGCGGGGCCTCGACCACGACCCCGACGCTGCCGGCCGGCCTGTGCTCCTCGCCGCCGGGCAGCACCTTCGCGGTCTTCACCACCACCTGGGTGCCGGGCGAGATCTGGAAGTCCGGCTGGAGCTTCTGGAGGGAGTGTTCGGGGTCGGGCATCGGGAACGACATCGTGCGACAGAGGAAAGAACAAATGGAGAACCGTCTGCCCTTAGTCTACCGGCTGGCCGCATCCCCACCACCCACCCTTGAGTCGTCTTAGGGTTCACGTTCGTGACGTCGATGACCTCGTTGTGGCTTCCTGCATTAGATGCGTCTGGACGTGGTATCCGGGGGTGACGTGGCGGGCCACATAAGGGTCCCTGCCAAGCGTATCCTTGGGCGAGTGAGGACAGCGCCACCCGCGATGGTGTACGCATGTCAGCTACCGTTTTGCGCGCATCCGGACCTCAAGAATACCGCTATTTCCCGAGTAAAACTGCAATTGTATGAGACCCCTTGCAATAGTCGTTTTGGGGGCTAAAATGTGGTTGGCGCTCGGGAAAAACGCCTGTTTTCGAATGCAGCCAGATCGGGTTCGGGACGCAGAGGTCGCACGTTCAAATCGTGTCGCCCCGACTCGTAAACTCTTACTGGGAAAGAACTTACGACAAGCCGATCTGGTCCGTTATGGGCTGGATCGGCTTGGTCCGTTATATGGTCCGTTATTTTGATGCGACGAATGCTGGAAGACGGTGGTGGCGAACCCTCTAGCCCCTCCCGTAGGCCACCCGATCTTGCCTTAAGCGGGTCCTCTCATCGTTCCCGCCGATAGAAGTCCGACACCCGTTGCCGCACCATCGCCATCTCCGGCTCCCCCTCGACCAGCCCCCGGAGAAAACGCTCGTACGGCCCCAGCCCGGCCGGGTCGCGAAGCCGGCCGACAGACTGGAACTTGTCGGAGTTTCGGTCCCACGCGAAAACTTGGCGATGTCCGGCCGCCCCATCGGCCTCCCAGAGGCTCACGACCCGCCGCCGACCGCCGGCCACGACGTGGATGAACAGGATTAGCCCCACTCGCCCTAATGCATCCCGACCAGCCCGTAGTGGGGGCGCTTCGAGGATGCCCGTCAGCTCTTCCAGCGTGTCGGCGTGCAGGCAGGAGGCGATCCGGCGCCGGCCTTCCATCAGACGCAGGAAATCCGGGACGTCCTCGCCCCAGATGTAGCCGTACCAGTGTCCGGAGCCGATCTCGTGGGCCAGGTAGCAGGCCGGTTCGTCGGCCGGCCTTTTCAACCCGTCGCGGATGACTTCCGAGCGGTCGACCGTGACGAGCGGCACCCCCGGCGGCAGGAGTCCCAGCAGGGCGCCGAGCAGCGTCGATTTTCCGGCCCCGCCGGGCCGAGCCCCCGTCAGCAGCGAGGCCCCTTCGGCCAGCGCCCGCATCGCGTAGGCGGCCGTCCGGACGTCGATCGTCCCGGCCCGGATCAAGTCCACGATGCTGAGCGCCCGGCCGCCGCGCTGGTTGAGCTGCTCGATCTGTCGGAGGTTCCGGCCTTCGAGGTCCATAGGCGGGGCCACTGCCGAGACATTGGTGACACGAATTGCGGTAACTCTACCGGGAATAGCCCCCTGTGGCAACCGCCGGGCTGTTCCGTGGGTTGCCAAGCACCGTGACGTTCATCAGGCGACCGCAGGTGGGAATCGGGGCCGCCAAGGCAGGCCCCGACTCATCTAGCTCTCCCCCAAACGCCTCCCAACCGGTAGACTGAACTTCGGCGGCCTTCCGTGAATCCCTTTGACTGCAGCCCGACACGATGCCCGACCCCGAACACTCCCTCCAGAAGCTCCAGGCGGACTTCCGGATTTCGCCCGGCACCCAGGTGGTGGTGAACACCGCGAAGGTGCTGCCGGGCGGCGAGGAGCACAGGCCGGCCGGCAGCGTCGGGGTCGTGGTCGAGGCCCCGCCCAACAACCGGGAGCCGTACCTGGTGCGGTTCGCCGACGCTGGCAAGCCTGCGGCGGCTCATGCAGTACAGCAGGTTGACGCTCCTGGAGGACCTGATTGCCCTGAAATCGGTCGAGCGGGCGACCGCCGGTCTCGACTGGGGCTTTCACGCGGCCCAGCTTGCGGAACTGGAATCCCGGCTCGACCGGGCGTATGAGGAATCGGAGTTGCCCGACGAACGCGACCGGCATGCGGTCAATGAGCTGCTCGTGCGGCTGCGGCTCGGTTAGGGCGCCGGATGTCCGCCGCAACGTACATCGGGTGCGGATGCCCGCCAAACATCGCAAGTGCTTTTTAGGGGCGGCGGCCGTCGTGTGCCGGAATCCGGGCGGCCGAGAGTGGCCGAAAGCACCGAAAAGCGGCGAAAACCGCACCCAAACCCATACCACGGCCCTCACGGCCGCCAGGAGGCCGCCTGACGCATTCGGGCGACCGGAGAGGGCCTCGGAACCGATCGAACGCCACAACGGGCCGCCCAGGGTCTGCGGGCGGCTCGTGCGACCCGGCCTCATCGGCGGCCTGCCTACCGACTAGCGACGGCCATCGTCACCACGAACATCAGGTCGTCGGCGCCGTCGTGCGGGGGCCGGACGGTCTCGATCCGGACGTTCGGTTCTGCCCCGATGGTACGGTGCCGCCAATTGCGCGCGGAACCGCGAAACGCATCGGCGAAAGTCTCCGGCGCCCGTCCGTTCGCAGTTGCGGGGCTCCCGTTGCCGATTGCCCACAGGCGGTGCAGGGCGTATATTGACGCCATGAGACGTCAACTTGCGTGCCTGCCGTTACATTCCGGGAAGGCGCCGCCCTGGCTTTTCCAGCGCATGGGGAAGCTTGCCGGGGCGGTGACCATGGCCGTCGTCGAAGAGTTCGGCCCGGCCGAGATGCTCCGCCGGCTCTCCGACCCCTGGTGGTTTCAGGCCTTCGGCTGCGTACTGGGGTTCGATTGGCACAGCAGCGGCGTGACCACGGTCACCTGCGGGGCGCTGCGGGAGGCCGCCCGGGTGTGTGGCCCCGACCTGGGCATCCTGGTGGCCGGTGGGAAGGGCGTCACCAGCCGCAAGACGCCCCGGGAAATCGCCGACGCGGCCGACCGGCACGCCATCACCGCCGGCGAGCGATTGATCTACGCCTCCCGCATGAGCGCCAAGGTCGACTCGGCGGCCGTGCAGGATGGGTTCGGCATCTATCACCACAGCTTCTTCTTCACGCCCGAGGG
>PWXP01000009.1 GCA_003561895.1 Planctomycetaceae bacterium
AAGCGTGAACTCCAACGGGGCGATGTAAAGCCCGCCGCGCTAAAACTCGACCTCCAGCCCGTCCTCGCCCAGCACGGTGGCGGGGAAGACGGCCTGCGCCGTGGCCAGGCCGATGGGATCCTCGGCCGGCGCCAGGGGGTTGATGTGGATCAGCACGAGCCGCCCCGCGCCGGCGTGGCGGGCGAGTTGGGCGACGGGCGTCGTGTGGGTGTGGCCGGTGGTGCGGGCCCACTCGGCCCGCTCGTCGCTGAAGAAGCATTCGTGGACCAGCAGGTTCACCCCTGCGATCCTTTTCGCGTACTCGGCGTTCGGATCGCCCCAGGTGTCGGTCACGTAGGCCATCGAGTGCCCCGGCCAATCGAGCCGGAATCCCAGCGCGCCGCCGGGGTGCTCCAGCGGAAAGGCCGTTAGCCGCCCTCCCCCGGCCAGTGGCACTTCTCCGTCAACAGGCAGGGGGACCGGCTCGTAGGGTGGGCGTTTCGGAAACAGGTCGTCGGCGAACAGGTGCTCCTCGACGGCGCGGAGCTTCGCCTCCTCGGCATGGACGCGCACCGTTTTCAACTCCGTCTGGGCCAGCGTGTTGAACAGGTACGTCAGCCCGGCAACGTGGTCGAGGTGCGTGTGCGTCAGGAAAATATCCAGCGATTCGGTCGCCAGGTATCGCGGCGCGCGGAACACGGCCGTGCCCGCGTCGAGCATCACCCCCGCCTCCGGAATGAGCGAGCAGGAGGTGTGCCGCTGTTCGTTCGGATGATAGCCGGCGGTGCCCAGCAGAATGAACTTCATGGCAATTCCATTGTAGCGGATCAGCGGGGGCCGAACAAACGGTCCAAGCCCTGGTCCACCTGGTCGCGGATGACGTTCTGCGCGGCGTGCTCCAGGACCCGGCGGTTCCACCGGTCGAGTTCGGCGCGGTCCAGCCGCGGCGCGGTGAGTGTGCCGCCGACCGGGACGCGAACCTCCTGGCCCTCGAAGGCCGAACGCAGCGTGTCGTTGATCAGCCACTTGGGCGGGACGGGCATGGAGGCCACCATCCAAAGCGACTGGTCGAGGCCGACCGAGCCCCGCGTGCGGATGGTCAGGTCGGGGAAGATCAACTCGAGTTCCTCGTGGTGGACACGTCCGGCGGCCATGTAGAAGGGGACGACCGACTCGCGGCGCAGGCGGGCCGGGGCCTCGCGCTGAAGCAGCACGGCCAGTTCGCGGACGAGCGGGCCCGGCCCCACCTCGACCGAATGGACGATCAGCCGCCCGGCCAACTCGGCGTCGCCCGGGCGGTCGACCGGCACCCGGCAGCGGTCCAACTCGATCGAGAACGTTCCCTGCGCCGCGGTCACGCCGGCCAGCACCGGCGCCACGAACTTCAGCGCCGAGGCGCACATGGCCGGCGTGACCTGCACTTCGGTGGCCAGCGGGCCGGGCGGGAGGGTGAGGTTCATCGGGCCGGGCGCCAAGTGGAGCGTCGGCTCCAGATGCACGCGGCCCTGGTTGACCGCCACCGTCAGCGGCTCGGCCGCCAGCACACCTTCGGCCAGCTTCATCTTCAATTCACCCGGCCCCACCCCGAACCCATACACGCCTCCCTGCTGCCAGGCCAAGGCCCCGCTTCCCCGGGCGCGGGCCAGGTCGAGCGGGCCCTGAAAGCTGAGCGGGCTGGTGTGCCGGCCGACCAGTTCCACCCCGCTGCCCACGTAAGGCCGAAGCAACGCGGAAAGCTGCTGCATGTCGTATTGCATCTGCCCGGCGAACTGCACGGTGGACTCCTCGCCCGAGAGGTCCGCGGCGCCCCGGCCCTCGACGGCCAGCGTGTCCGACCGGATTTCGAGCCCGTCCAGCACGACCGAATGCGTGGCGGAATCGTACGAGCCGCGGCCGGCGAGCCTCACGCGGGGGTCGCGGAACGGCCGGCCCTCGGCGCCGGAAACTTGCAGGTTCTCGACTTCGGCCGCGAGCACGCCGTGCGTCGTACCGCCGGAGTAGTCGAAGCGGGCGGTGCCGCTGAGCCGGCCGTCGACGTACCACGCGGGCCGTTCGGCCGGGTCGACGAACCACCGCTGGACGCCGTACAGGTGTCCTTGGTAGGCCAGCGTGCCGCGAAGCTCCGGCGCGCCGGCGGGGCTGCGGGTTACGGCCAGATCGTCGGTGGCCGCGGCTAGGCTTGTGGTGCGCAGCGTGGTTTGTGCGAGCGTAAGGGTGCCCGCTTCGTGGTCCCACGTGCCGTTCAGTTCGAGCTGCGCCTGCGGCTCGACGATCCGCAGCCCCGGCAGGGTGCAATCGAGCGCGTCGACGCGGAGGACCGCTTCGGCGATGCGAGTGGTCGGCCGCGAGGCGATAAGCTGCCCGGCCAATTCGTAACGGCCGGCTACGGGATAGTTGCGCAGGTCGTACAGCAGGGCCAGGCGCGGCGGCCAGTGAGCCAGTTTGCCCTGCATGTGGAACTCGACCGGCCAGGTTCCGCCGCCGGCCAGGTCGAGGACGGGCCGGAGCAACCGGGCCTCGATGCGCTCGGCCCCCGCAGCCACCTGCACGCCGGCGGCCTCCACCCGCGTGCCCGCCCCGAAATCGGTGTAGCCCGAGGCAGACGCCGATACGGCCAAGTCGGGTTCATGCCACGGCGGCCGGTTGTGCAGTGCCACGTGGAGCCGGTTCACGTGCAGTTCGATCTCGGCGGTGAAGTCCCCCTCGGGCGCGTGCCTCCAGGTGAAGCGCGACCAGCCGTCGCCGGCCAGACCCAGCGAGCCGAGGTCGACGAACTGGCCGAGCTGTTCCGCCAGACGGTCCAGGTTGAAGCTGGCGTCGGCGGTCGCGTGCCGCGTGGTGCCCACCGCGTGCATCTGTAAGAAGTCCGACTGGCACCGCAGTTCGCCGGCCAGCGTTCCTTCGGGCGTCTGCTGGGCGGCGAAGTTCAGCAGTACGGGCTCGTCCCAGGCGACCTCCCGCTCGCCGTCGACCGCCCTCAGTTCGCTCGAGGTGAGCTGCCCCTGCCACGTCATTCCGGCATCGCCCCGCTCGCTCCGCACGGCGAACTGCACCTGGCCGGAAGTAACGTTCATTCCCGGCCGCAGTTGCAGCGTTTCGGGCAACATGGCCGCGAGCCGGGCCAGGTCGACCGTACCTTCCAGCTCGAACCCTTGCGCCGCCAGCAAGCCCGGCATTCCCCGGAGCGATTCCTCGGCCAGGTCGACCGAGCCGGCCAGGGCGGCCTGGCCCAGATCGCACTCGATCGTCGAGCGGCTGACGACCAGTTCCGCGTCCTCGGTCCACGCCTCCCCTTCGATGGCCAGATGAGCCAACTCGAGCCGATCGCGGCCGAGGGCCGGCAGGGCCAGGTGAAAGTCGCGGGCGGTGGCCTTCGCGTGGAGCCGGCGCGGTGGGGCGGCCCCGCCGCGCAGCATTGCGTCGATCTCGGCCGTCAACAGCCCGCCTACGTGCGCGCCGGGCGCGAACCGCCGCACCAGCGGTTCGAACAGCCCGAGCGGCAGCAACTCCGCCTCGAACCGCAGGGCGATGTCGGATGCGACCCCCGCGGCTTCGCCCAAGGCATCGCCGGCGGCAGCCCTTTCCGCAGGCGGCGCGCCGCCGGGGGGGGGCGCTACCAGCGGCATCTGCATGGCGAACTCGAAGCGTCCCGCTTCCTGCAAATCGGCCACCATCCCCGATGCGGTAAGTTCCAGCGGTTCCACCCCGGCCGGGACTCGAAGGTCGATCTGAAGTTTGTCGATATTCCAGGATCGGGCCTGATCGACGTCGGTTACCGTGACGGCGCCGTCGACGATTTCCAGGACCAGGTCGAGCCGCGGGGCAGGTTTGTCGCTCGGCTCGAGGTATTCGGCAAGCACCTGCTCGACGTTGCTGGCGCCGCCCTGCACGGCGACGGCCAGCTTCGGTTCGATCAACCGGAACGTACCCAACCGGCTACGGTTGACGAGCAGTCCGGCGAGGGTGCGGGAACTCTCCGCCCGAGGTATCTCCAGCACACGCTGCCGGCGCTCGTCGGTGAGGCTCGCGCCGCGCATCCGGATGGGCGAAAACCACCCGAGCGACACCGACTCGACGGCCACCTGCCCGTTCAAATCGGCGGCGGCCGCGTCGATAACCCACCGGACCACGGGCGTGCGGGCCACAATGGCCGGCAGGAACCAGAGGACCAGCAGCACGGCGGCGGCGGGCAGGGACCATCGCCGGAGTCTTCGTTGGGGCGGCAGGGGGGCAGAGGCCATTTCCTCGGCCAGCGTCTTGCGACGGCGAGTAGTTACGGTCGACATGGCGCGCATCTCCACGCTTGAAAGAAGAGGGCAGGATTCTAGTGCCAACCGGTCGGCGGTGCCAGAGCGAATTGCAGAAAAGTAGGGGTTCTTCCGTTTTCTAGGTGCAGAAGCGCGGGGCGCGGGGGTGAACCCGGCTGCTGAGACAGCCGAAACCACCCCCCTACGCCGGAATGGCCGCGCTGCTAGAAACGGAAGAACCGAAAAAAAACCTCTCCTGGTTGCCAAGCACCGCTCCATCGGGGTAAACCCGGCTGGTAACATTTATCGTTTCGGGGTAGAATTCCCTACCATTCCACGTCGATCGGGTGCCCGGCGGCACTGGAACCTCAAAACCTGGGAATCGTTCATCCTACGGGTGTCGGCCCGAGCGGAGGCGGACAAAAAGGTCCACCCTACAAATCAACTTCCGATTGCGGCTCCCCGGAGCAACCAATCGTTTTTCCATGGACACACTTATGGCCATCCGTTGTCTATCGTTGGTGGGAGCACTGATCGCGGCGCTCACTCCGGGCCCCGTTTCGGGCGCGTCGACCGAGTCGGCCGCCCCGCCGGCGCCGGCCGCGACCGGAACGCCGCCCGTGACCGTGGAAACCGACGAACAACGGCTCCGAGACGAGGTGGCGGGGCTGCTCGAACAGCTCGACAGCGACTGCTACGTTAAACGCCGCGGCGCAGCCGAGCGGCTGGAGGCGCTGGTGCAGATGCCCGAGCATGGAGCCCTGTTGGCCGCCGAGTTCCACCGCAGGCTCCGGGACCCCGAGGTGTCGTTCGAAGTGCGCTGGCACCTGGAGCGTTGGCGCGGGCGCCTGCCGGCGCCGCCGCCGGAACCGCCGGATCGTGTCTTGCCGGAGGAATTGGACCGGGTGGTCCGCCAACTCGAGGCCGACGCCTACGCCGTGCGCCTGGCGGCCGTCCGCCGGCTGGAATGGCTGCTGCAGGGCGGGAAGCTGGTGGGACCGGTCGCCGCGCGCATCAAGGCCCGGCTCCGCTCGCCCGAACTGTCCGACGCAGGCGCTCTGTACCTCGATGAGGTCTGGCGCGGCCTGCGCCCCATCTGGTCGCAAAGCGATCCGGCCGAGTGGGACCTGCCGGAAGTGCAGGAGGAAACCATCCGCGGTTGGGTCGATGCGCTTGCCCGGGCCGCCCCGGCGGGCGCCGCGCGGCGCGCGGGGTCGCGGTTTCGGGCGGCCGAGCGTGAACTCAGCGATCTGCTGATGCGCGACGAGTACGTGCCCCGCGTGGCGGCCGCCCTGAAGCAACGGCTGGAGGAGCCCGTCGACATCGCTAGCCGCGCGCGCCTTGAGGCCTTGTTCGACGAAACCCGCCCCGCCATGGTGGCCGAATACTGGCAGCAGGGGCAGCACTTGGCCGAGCAGCACCTGCTGGTGGACGTGCCCAGCCAGTCGGCCGGGGCGGTGCGGCCCAGCCATTTCGACCGGATCGACGACCGGACCGCGCGGTGCGTCAGCGGCGCTTCGCTTTCGCCGGGCGAGTATCCGGTGGGCGTCGCCATCCCGCACCCGCGAAGGAGCGACGCGATGTTCCACCTGGTCAACCTGCCGACGCCGCGGCGGCGGGTGTGGTACGCGCAGTACGCCTCGGGCGACGAGGCGGTCCGTTTGCGGGAGATCAGCCGGCGCACGGTCGCTTGGCTGCGGCGGCAGCAGCGGCGGGTCGACGAGGACGACCTGCGCCTGTTGGCCTGGCTGGACCCGGAGGAGGTCTCGCGGTTCGCCGGTTGGTACTTCACGGCTGTCGCCGACGATTCGCTGCCGGTGTGGGAGCCCCGGCCCGACCCTTATATGCCGGGCCGATTCCTGCCCCTGGCCCGGCCGGTGTACCCGGGCGGCCGGCCCAGCCGGCACGGCGGCTTGGCCCTGCTGTTGGCCGCCGAAGGCACGCGCGATGCAGCGCCGGGGCTGCTCGAGGCGATCGATGGCGGCCGCTTCCAGCCGCCTTCCGAGACGGCTCCGTACCGCCTCGATTGGATCGCCGCGTTTTGCATCGCCCAGCGGGACCCGTGGTCGGAGGTGGACCCTTGGCTCGCCCGCGCCGTGCCCGACGAGCGGCAGCTCGCCCTGGCCGACGGGCCAACCGCCGAGGTGGGCGCGACCGCCGCGGCCGTGTTGCTGACGCGGCACGGGCAGCGTTTCGCCGAGTTCGGTTTGCAGCCGGTGGGCGACGAGACCCTGACGGGCCTGGGGCTGACCGGCTACCGCTTCGACACGCCCGCCGGCCGCCGCCGCGTACTGAGGTGGTGCGCGGACGCCGGCCTGGATCCCGGCGAGCCGAAAGAAGTCGTGTCCCACCGGGCCGTGGACGCCGCGGGGTCCCGATTGCACAACGAGCAAGCTGTCATTGCCAAACCATCCCCCTGAAGAGAGAGAATACCTTGTTGCGAACGCATACCTGCGGAGAACTCCGCGCAGAACACGAAGGGCAAACCGTTACCGTCTGCGGCTGGATCGATACCTCCCGCGACCATAGCGGCGTGCTATTTATCGACCTGCGCGACCGTTACGGCAAGACTCAGGTGGTCTTCGCCCCCGAAGGCGGCGGCGAATTGCTGGCCCAGGCGAAGCTCCTGCGCGGAGAGGACGTGATTGCGGTAACCGGAACCGTCGCGCCGCGGCCGGAGGGGACGGTGAACCCGAAGCTGCCCACCGGCGCGATCGAGGTTCGGGCGAAGCAACTTGCGGTGCTTAACAAGAGCCGCACGCCGCCCTTTCACCCGACCTCCAAGGACCTGCCCGGCGAGGATATTCGCCTGAAACACCGCTACCTCGACCTGCGCCGGCCGGCGATGCAGCAGACGCTCCTGCTGCGGCACCGCATCGTGAAGGTAATGCGCGATTACTTTGACGCGTTGGGTTTCCTCGACGTGGAAACGCCCATGCTCGGCCGGAGCACCCCGGAAGGCGCCCGCGACTACCTGGTGCCCAGCCGCGTGCAGCCCGGCACGTTCTACGCGCTGCCGCAGTCGCCCCAGTTGTACAAGCAAATCCTGATGATCGCCGGCTACGACCGCTACGTGCAAATCGCCCGCTGCTTCCGCGACGAAGACCTTCGGGCCGACCGGCAGCCGGAGTTCACCCAACTCGACCTGGAGATGTCGTTCGTCGATGCCGACGACGTGATGGGTGTCATCGACGGCCTGATGGCGCGCCTGGCCCAGGAGGTCCTCGGCCGGGAAATCGCCCTGCCCCTGCCGCGCATGACGTACGACGAAGCGATGGAGCGTTTCGGCCACGACGCGCCCGACTTGCGCTTCGGCATGGAGATTGTCGACCTGACCGACCTGGCCCGCGAGGTGAACTTCCAGGTGTTTCGCAACGCGGCGGAGGGGGGCGGGCGCGTGCGGGGCATCAACGCCAAGGGCGCCGCCGACCGCTACAGCCGGAAGCTGATCGACGAGTTGACCCGCTTCGTGTGCGAAGACTTCGGCGCCCGGGGCCTCGCCTGGTTCAAAGTCGGCGCCGAGGGCAAGCTCGCCTCGCCCATCGCCAAGAACTTCTCCGACGATTCGCTCGCCGGGATCGCCGGCCGCATGGAGGCCGAGCCGGGCGACCTGCTGCTGATGGTGGCCGACCGGTTCGACGTCACCTGCAAGGCGCTGCGCGCGCTGCGCAAGCGTCTGGCGGCGGAATTGAAGCTGTATGAGCCGGGGGCGATGCACTTTTCGTGGGTGGTCGAATTCCCCATGTTCGAACGCGACGACGAGACCGGCGGCTGGGCGGCCATGCATCACCCGTTCACGGCGCCCCGGGCGCAGGACGTCGAACGGCTCGACACCTCGCCGCAGCAGTGCCGCGCCCAGGCGTACGACCTGGTGATCAACGGCGTCGAGGCCGGCGGCGGCACCATCCGAATCCACGACTCGGCCCTCCAGAGCACGGTGTTTGGGCTGCTGGGCATTGACCAGACCACCGCCCGCGAACGGTTCGGGTTCCTGCTCGACGCGTTGCAGTACGGCGCCCCGCCGCATGGCGGGATTGCGCTTGGCCTGGACCGGGTGGTCACGCTGTTCGGCGGGAGTGAGAGCATCCGCGACGTCATTGCGTTCCCCAAGACCCAGCGCGCCACCGACTTGATGACCGGGGCGCCCGGCCGGGTCGATCCGCGGCAGTTGAAGGAACTGGGGCTGAGTCTCCACCGGGGCTGAGTCTCCACCGGGGCTGAGTCTCCACTGGGGCTGAGTCTCCCCCGTTGACTTTACCCGCCTGCGGGGCGAAACTGAAGAATTGGAAGGAGTAGCCTCATGCGAATGCCCAATGCCTATCGACGGAGCTTCGGCCTCATCGCCGTTTTGCTGATGGTGCTGGCCGGGTGTCCGCCGGTCGAAGTGGTCGAAGAACCCCAGCCCCAGCCCGTCGAAACCGACGAACCCGCCGAGCCGGATCCGGCCTTGGTCGAGCCGGAGGAGCCGCCCCCACCGCCGACAATCCCTACCGTCAACCTGACCGAATCGCTCCGCGCCACTTGCCTGGTTTTCGTAGGCGACCAATTCCCCGAAGGCGAGTTGGTCAACCTCGACGGCGCGACGCACTCGATTCGGGACGTGCTCGGCCCGGAACTGACGGTCGTTCTGTTCTGGAACAGCGGCAACCTGCACTCCGTGGTCCAGCTTGAGGACCTCGCCCGCGACTTCGCCGGACCGCTTGCCGAGCGTGGAGGGCGGATCGTTGCGATCAACGTGGGCGATACGCCGGAGGAGGCCGCCGAGGCGGCCCGGCAAGCCAAGGCCGACTTCCCCGTTCTGCTGGATCCCGAGCAGGCGTATTTCGGCAAGGTTGCCACGGAGCGCCTGCCGCGAACCTACGTGCTCGATGCCGAGGCCACGATCCTCTGGTTCGACCTGGAGTATTCGCGCTCGACGCGGCGCCACCTTGAGCAAACCATCGACGTGGCCCTGTCCGACGAGCCGGCACCGTAGCGCGACGGTTCGAGTCGCCGGGGCCGTGGAAACGCCGACTTTCCGCTGGGTGTGACCGTCGAGCCGCTGCCAGGCTGACGCGGGGGTCTTCCGTTTGCGGAGGCGGTTCAAGACAGTGAAAGTAGGGGGCTTCCGTTTCTAGGTGCAGACGGCCTTTCCGGGGGATGGCACAGCGGGGTGAGCCTACTCCATTGGCGCGGCCTGGACCCAGAAACGGAAGAGCCGCTATTTCGGTCCCCGCGACTTTACCCGGGGTGGAATGCTGCCGCTCACGTGCCGAACTCGGGACGCCGTCGGTTGAGCTGGTCCTGAAGGCGCTGCACGATGGAACTGTGCATCTGGCTGACGCGGCTTTCCGAGAGGTCGAGCGTAGCGCCGATCTCCTTCATGGTCAGTTCTTCGTAGTAGTAGAGGATGATGATGAGACGCTCGTTCCGGTTCAGGCCCTTGGTCACCAGGCGCATCAGGTCGTTCTTCTGGACGCGGCGGGTAGGGTCCTCGCCCTTCTTGTCCTCGAGGATGTCGATTTCGCGAACGTCTTTGTAGCTGTCGGTCTCGTACCACTTCTTGTTGAGGCTGATCAGGTTGACGGCGTTCGCGTCGAGGATCATCTTTTCGAGTTCGGGGACGGAGATTCCCAACTCGGCGGCCAGTTCGTTTTCGTTGGGGGGGCGGCCCGTGCGGGCCTCGAGGTTCTTCATCGCCTCGTTGAGCTTGCTGGCCTTCGATCGGACCAGACGCGGCACCCAGTCCATGGTGCGCAGCTCGTCGAGCATGGCGCCCCGGATGCGCGGGACGCAATAGGTTTCGAACTTCACACCGCGGGAGAGGTCGAAGGCGTCGATGGCGTCCATCAGACCGAACACGCCCGCCGAGATGAGGTCGTCCAGTTCGACCCCGTCGGGCAGGCGCGACCAAATGCGCTCGCCGTTGTATTTGACCAGCGGGAGGTAGATTTCGACCAGCCGATTCCGCAGTTCCTGGTTCGTCGGGTCTTCCTTGAACTCGATCCAAAGTTGCTCAACATCCGCGGGGGCGGCTTTGGTGATGATAGCCATGCATTCCTCCATGAAGTCGCCGAATCAAGTTACGATGAGGGGGGTGATTCGGCGGGGGGCTCCGATTGCTGTTTCGTCGCCAGTTCCCGGGTGATCCGATCGTGGACCGATTGCTCGACCGTCCGTTCGGCAATCCATCCGGCCACATAGCCTGCCGCCGCGAAGCACCACAGCGCGCACCACGCCGCAAACAAGGTGCTCCGGGCCTCCTCGCCCCACGGTAATCCGCGGGCGAGGACGGTTAGGAAGGCAACCGGGCCTAGAATACCGGCGTAAATGCGTGCCACGGATCTGCCCTGGGGTAGCCGACAAGCTAGGCGCGACCGGCCCAGCTTAACGGCGATTCGACTGCCGACAGTGCGCCCCTATTATCGGCATCGGCCAGGCGATCCTTCAGTGATTCTCCTCCATTCTCCGCTGATAGGTTCAGCCCGCCCGCCTGCGCAGGTTGGGCAAACTGCATAAATGTTTTGCCGCGCGATACACCTGCCTGGCGGCCGTTCTGGTGGGCATGGTCAAGACGAAAGGGTCGCCCGACGCGGCCGCGCGAGGGACCTCGGGGTCGGAATCGACCGCACCGAGAGCCAATGGTTCGAACCCGAGAAACCGGCGGCAGGCCCGGGCGAGCCGCCCCTGCACCTCGTCTCCCTCGCCGCCGGGCGGCGCCGCGTTGACCAGCGTAGCCGGCAGGGCAGGCGGCTTGCCCGCGAACAGGGTCTTGATCGCGGCATAGGTGTCCATCACGGTGTCGTCGTCGGCCGTGGTTACCAGCAGGATGAGGTCGGCCGCGTGCCCCATCCTTGCAGCCATGGAGCCGGCCCCATGCCCGGCGTCGATGAGCACCCAGTCGGCCAGGTCGATCAGGGCAGCGAATTGCCCGAACGCCAACTCACACGCGCTGGGCGGATAATCGGACACGCTCTCCAGTGCCCAAATACCACCGAGCACGTGGATGCCGCCGGGGCCGGGCTGGAGCGAGTCGGCCACCGTATAACGGCCGGCCAGCACGTCGGCCAGCGAGCGGGCGCCCTCCAGCCGGCACAGCGCGGCCAGGTCGCCGCCGCGCGAATCGGCGTCGACCAGCACGGCGCGCACGCCCCGCTGGGCCATCGCCACGGCAAGATTCAACGCCATCGTGGTGGCGCCCACCCCCCGCCGGCCGCCGGCGATCAGGGCCACGCGCGGGCGGAGGGCCGGGCAGAGGCCCTCCTCGGCGGCGCTGGCCAGCATCAGTCGGCGCAATGGATTCGCCTGGTCCGGCATGATCTTGCTTCCCCACTCAGTGACCAAGGATCATGCCGGCAAGTCGGGTAGGGTCGGCCGTTTCGATGTCGTCGGGGACGTTTTGGCCGTTGGTCAGGTAGCTCAGCGGAAACTCGCCGCAGCGCAGCAGCGGCAGCACGTTGCCCAGGCTGGTGGCTTCGTCGAGTTTGGTGAGGATGAGCGCCGTGGGGCCGGCGGCGGCGAATCGCTCGGCCGTTTGAATCAGCGTGCGGCTGCCGGTCACCCCGCTGAGGACCAGATGCACCTCGTCGGCGCCGGCCTCGTTGAGGAACGCCTTCAGTTCTCGGATGCGCACCTCGTCCTTGGGGCTGCGGCCGGCGGTGTCCATCAGCAGCAGGTCGAGGTCGTCCATCCGGCGGACGGCCTCGCGCATTTCGCGCGGCGTCGAGACCACGTGCATGGGCAGGTCGATAATGTCGGCGTACGTGCGCAACTGCTCGACTGCGGCGATGCGGTAGGTGTCGACGGTGATCAGCCCTACCCGGCGCTTCTCCTTCAGCCGGAAATTGGCAGCCAACTTGGCGATGGTGGTCGTTTTTCCCACCCCGGTCGGGCCGACCAGGGCCACGATGCGCTGACGTTGTGCCGAGGTCTGAATGGGCCCGGCAATGGGGATGTCGGCTTCGAGAGTCCGGGCGAGCCGGGCCGAGACGAGCATGGGTTCGGCCAACTCGCGGCGCGGCGTGTCGCGCCGGAGGCGCGCGACCAGTTCCCTGGCCACTTCTTCGTCCACGTCGCACTCGATCAGATCGGTGAACACCCGGAACAGCTCCTCCGGCAGATCGCGCCCGGGCGCCGCCGGCTGCTGCCGGCAAAGCTGTTCGACCATCTCCTGCAAATGCTGGAGTTGTCCCTGCACGCGTTCGGGTATCTCGGGGACGGCAAGCGCCGGAGAAGGGGACGGCGCCGCCGGCGGCGCCGGGCGAAAACGGTCCTCCGGCGGTAGGCGGCTCGGCACGTGCACGTCGACCGAGGCGGTCACCTCGATGTGGCGCGGACCGCGCAACAGCCCGAACAACCGCCGGTTCCGCACCTCCCGCGTGTGCAAGACGGCAGCGTCCGGCCCCAGCTCGCAGCGCACGAGGTCGAGCGCCTCGTGCATGGTCGACGCTCTGTAGGTTCGCAATTCCATGGATAAGCCCTGCTCGGGAAAATTGGAAGTATAAGGGGGAGGCCGGAGGCTTCGCACGTCACGCAGCGTCGCCCACCATAGCCACCGATTCAATCTTGGTATCTCGGGTGATCTCGTTGTAGCTGAGCACGATCAACTGCGGCAGGTGCGGAAGCGTTATCTGTTTCAGGGCCGCGCGGATTTGCGGGCTGACGAGCATCACGGGCGGGTGGTTGGCGGCCGTGAGCCGTTCGACCTGGGCGGCGATCTGCCGGCATGCCCCCTCCACCGCCGGCGGCGATATGCGGATGAACAGCCCCTGCTCGTTGTGCTCAAAACCCGCCCGAATGCGATCCTCCAGCCCCGGGTCGAGCGTGACCACGTACATACGGTTCTCGCGGTCGCGCAGCCGCGTGCAGATGGCCCGCGCCAAGCGGTGCCGCACGTATTCGGTCAGCAAGACCGGGTCTTTGGCGCGGGGCGCGTAGTCGCCGAGGGTCTCGAGGATGGCCCCCAACTGGCGGATCGGGACGCCCTCGCGCAGCAGCATTTGCAGGATGGTCTGCACCTCGGCCAGCTTCATGACGCCGGGGATCAGTTCATCGACGACCGCCGGCGCGTCCTTCTTCAGTTCGTCGATGAGGTGTTTGGTCGCGTCGCGGGTGAGGATTTCGTCGGCGTGCTTGCGGACCAGCTCGGTCAGGTGGGTGGCGATAACCCCCCCAGGCTCTGCCACCATGTAGCCGAGCAGTTCCGCTTGGTCGCGGGCGCCCGGCTCGATCCACAAGGCGGGCGTGCCGAACGCCGGGTCGGTGGTCGGCGTGCCGGGCACCTTGCCGGTGGTCATGCCCGATTCGATGGCCAGGAAGAGCCCCGGGTGGAGCGCGCCCTCGCCGACGGGCATGTCGGCCACCTTGATCCGATACTGGTTCTGCTCCAGTCGCATGTTGTCGCGAATGCGAACCTTCGGCAGGACAATGCCGATGTCGGCAGCCACGTTCTGCCGGACCCGCTGCACGCGCTCGAGCAGGTCGCCGCCCCGCTTCGGGTCGGCGAGGCGGATCAGGCCCACGCCGATTTCGACTTCCATGGGGTCGACGGCCAGGTAGTCCTCGACTCGCTCGTCGCGCGGCTTGGCGGCCTCGGCATTCTTTTTGGCGGCCTCGGCGGCAGCCTCGGCGCTGGAACGCCGTTTGAGCATCGTGGCCAGCCCCAAGCAACTGCCGCCGATCATCACCAGCGGCACGGTAGGCAGGTTCGTGAACACCAACACGGCCAGAAAACCGCCGGCCACGGCCAGCGCCTGCGGGCGCGAGAAAAGCTGCCGGAGGAACTCGGTTGGGAGATTCGTTTTGGAACTGCTCCGGGTGACCAGCAGGCCGGCGGCCAGGGAGATCAGAAACGCCGGCACCTGGCTGACCAAGCCGTCGCCGATGGTCAGCCGTGTGTAGAGCGAGCCGGCGTCGGCAATGCCCATGCCGGCTTGGCCCATTCCGATGATCAGCCCCCCGGCAATGTTGATTACCGTGATGACAATACCGGCAATGGCATCGCCGCGGACGAACTTGCTGGCCCCGTCCATGGCCCCGAAAAAATCGGCCTGCTGGGTAATCTCCAGTCGGCGGCGTTGGGCCTCGTGCTCGTCGATGATGCCGGCGTTGAGGTCGGCGTCGATGGCCATCTGCTTGCCGGGCATGCCGTCCAGCGCGAACCGGGCAGCCACCTCGCTGATGCGCGTGGCCCCCTTTGTAATCACGATGAACTGAATCAACACAATGATGGCGAAGATGATTAGCCCCACCACGATGTTGTTGCCCGCCACGAACTCGCCAAAGGTTTGAATCACCCCACCGGCGGCCAGCAGACCGTCGGTTTGGCCGCGGGTGAGGATCAACCGCGTGGTGGCCACGTTCAGCACGAGGCGGAACAGGGTGGTCGCCAGCAACAGCGAAGGAAATATGCTGAACTCCAGCGGCGTGAGCACATAGACGGTGGTCAGCAGCATGATGACTGCTACAGTAATGTTTGCCGCCAGAAGCATGTCCATCAAGCCCGCCGGCAACGGGACCAATATCACCAGCACGCTGGCAATGATCCCGACCGGCAAGATCAGTTCTTGGGCACGGCCCAAAGGGCCCGCTTTCATGCTATCTGAGGCCAATCGTCTCTCCCGACGCCGGACTAGTACGGAGGACCGGAACTTACGCCGATAACCATCGGTCAACGGGTCCACCGCGAAGGAAAAGTCGCGCGAAGAATAGTCGAAAGGGGGGCGGGAGTCCAGATCGGTTTCGCAAG
>PWXP01000657.1 GCA_003561895.1 Planctomycetaceae bacterium
GAAACATAATCGACACGCCTGTTTGGTGGCAATCCCAGTCCTAAAACTCGTGAACGGCTGCAAGTTTTCGGGGGTTACAGTACATTCGTTTGCCGTTCCGCCGGGGTACTGGGCGTGCCCTCAGCCCGTGAACGGCTACTCATAACGTAGATTACTGTGCATCTGTTCTGTTTCCCGATGACGGTCCATGATTCCGACGCCCCGCTTCCCTCCCCTGGGTCCGCTCAGGAGGTGCGGCGCCCAGGTTCCCCGGTACTATCAGGACGCTGTGACTCCCTGGCGCCCGTCCCGCTCGGCTTCGTTTCCTTCGCGTTCGCGGTACCGCGGCAGCGCACGGCCTCCCGTTCGCTCCCGACGCCGCCGTGCGCGTTTCCTGCGTCGGACCTGGAGCTTGTTCACCCGGCTACTCCGGCCCGGGGTAAGCGTTCACGGGTCGGAAATCGTCCCGGTGCTCGGCCGCGGCAGGAAATTAGCCGCAACGCGCTAGCGTCCGGTTTTTATTTCAAGCCAAGCGAACCGGGGCTAGCGCCCTGCGGCTGATTTCCGACCCGTGAACGGTTACGTGCCGCGAAAATTGGGACAGTCCCCCTGTCAACGGTTACGCGCAACCTATGTAGCTGAATAGACGGTGCTAGGCTTTCCTTCGCACAGGGCGGGCGGGCAGCCGGCCCGGCTGGGCGGCGGCCGCGTGCGGGGGCGGCGGGGCGCCGCGCCCGATGTCCATATCTTCGCCGAAGTAGTGCTTGCGCGCTTCGGCGTGCGAGAGCACCTCGTCTCGCGCGCCGTGGCAGAGCACCTGCCCGTCCTTGAGCACGTAACTGCGGTCGGTAATCTGGAGCGTTTCGCGCACCTGGTGGTCGGTAATGAGGATCGCAATGCCCGCCTCCCGCAGGGCGCGGATGATCCGCTGGATGCTGGCGATGGTCACCGGGTCGATGCCCGTGAAGGGTTCGTCGAGCAGGATGATTTTGGGGTTTGAGACGAGGCATCGGGCGATTTCCAGTCGGCGGCGTTCGCCGCCGGAGAGCGACATGGCCGGCGACTTGCGGAGGCGTGCGATGTCGAACTGTTCGAGCAGTTCGTCGCAGCGTGCCCGCCGTCTTTTCCAACTGAAGCCGAGCATTTCCATGACGCCCAGCAGGTTCTTCTCGACGGTTAGCTTGCGGAAGACGCTCGACTCCTGGGCGAGGTAGCCCATGCCCCCGTCGCGGCAGCGGCGGTACATGGGCCAGCCGGTAACGTCCTCGCCGCTGAGGACGACCCGGCCCGCGTTCGGCTCGATCATCCCGCAGGTCATCCGAAAGCAGGTGGTCTTTCCGGCGCCGTTGGGTCCGAGCAGGCCGACGATCTCGCCGCGTTCGACCTGGAAATCGACCTGGTCGACAACGCGTCGGGTTCCGTAGGTTTTGACCAATCCGTGGACTTCGAGCATGCTGGCTTCCTAGCGGACGAATCCCATCCTTGCGAAGTTGGGGAAGAATGGGAAGGGGATGGGCGTTCCCGGAATGCGGTGCCACGAGTGGGGCCAATAGATCAAGATGGCCTTGCCGATCAGCGCGTCGCGGTCGACGTGGTGGTCCGGCCCGTCGGGTCCGGGCTCCGCCCACAGCCGGCCGTCCTTGCTGCGCAAGCTGTTGTCGCCCAGCATGAAGAACTGGTCTTCGTGCATCTGGAAGGCCGCCTGGCGGCGGTCGCCCGGGACCACCCACATGTCGGGCGCGTCGGAGCCGGGCGAATTGCCGCTCGCGGCGAGGCTGTTCCGGCTGGTGGCGGCAATGTAGTACACGTCGCGCAGGATCCGCAGGTCGGTCACCCGCATGGCGCACCCGCGCGAACCGACCGAGGCCGGCCGGAGGTCGGCCTCGGTGGGCGAATCGTTGTCCAAGCCGTGATACCGCGTCGGGAGGTCGAACGCGATGGCGCGGTCCTGGACCCACACGTACAGTTTATCGTCGCAGTTGGCGAAGCGGAGGCGGTAGGTGCCGGGTCCGCGCAGCCGGGTGGCGGCGGAGGGCCGCCAGTCGGGCCGGCCCGTGATGGACAAGGCCGCCTGGCCGGTCGCCACGTCGAACCGCACCTGGAACCGCTCGCCCCCCTCGACCAACTCCAGGATCACCTCGCCGTTTTCCGAGACGACCTCCACGGTGCACTCCAGCGCCAGATCGCCCACCCAGTGTTCGCCCAGCACGCTGGGGTGCAAGGGGTGCAGGTGGCTTCCGCGGCTGGTGTTGTAGCCGGTGAAGTCGCGGATCAGCTCGGGCGACGGCTGCCTGTCCGCCGGAAGTCGGCCGTTGCGTCCGACATCATGCCAATGGTCGCGCGAGGGCACGCGGTGGGCATACCGCAGCCAGGTTTCGGCCGGCGCCGCCCCGTCGGTGTGAAACTCCAAGCACCCGTCGGGGTCGACGGCCTCGAACCGCCCGGCACTGCCCGGTGGCTCGGCCGCATGCCAGCGACTGTGGAAGCCGAATTCCGCCAGCCTCGGCATGTACCGGTTGTCGAACACGACCTGGAGCATGGCCAGGAGCTTCTGCGGCGGCTTTCGGGCGATTTCGAGGTGTGCGGGGTCGTCGGGGTCGGCGATGAAGATGTCGCCGTCGCGGATGACCACCGTCTCGCCCGGCAGCCCGACAATCCGCTTAATGTAGTTCGTCACCGCGTTGCCGGGGTACTTGAACACGGCCACCTCCCATCGCTGCGGTTCGGTGAACTCGTAGGCGAATTTGCCCACCAAGATGCGGTCGCCGTTGTAGGGGGGGTAGTTCTTCGACTGGGGGTTGCGAGGGCTCAGGTCGGCGGTGAAGCGGCACATGGGGCAGGTGCCTGCCTGAACATACTGGCCGGTCTCCCGGTTCGTCCGCTGATCGATCTCCTCGCTGGCGCTGATCTGATACCAATGCCCGCACGCGGGACACTCGAAGTCCTTGTGCCGTCCCATGAGAGTCGGCGCCATCGAGCCGGTGGGTATGACGAAGGCCTCGGCCTCGAAGGTCCGGAACAAGAAGGCCAAGACGAAGGCGATGACGACCGATTCGATGGTCTCCCGCAGGGCCGCTTGTGAAAACATGCCCGAGGCGCCCTGCTCGGCGGGTTGATTTTTTTTGCCGGGGCGGGCGCTCTTGGCTTGGGCGGCGGCGGCCCGGGCGGCCCGCTCCCGCTGTTTCGTCGACTTGCGTTTGGTCATGAACTTGGTTGCGCGTAATCCGCCGTTGGGGGGGGCCGGTAAGGGGACAGGTCCATGTTTTCGGCCATGTTTTTCGCTGAAAATGGCGCCGGTTGGCTGAAAAATGGACCAGTCCCCCCCGGTCGATCTCCGTTTGGGCCGGTAATGCCCGGCCCGTCAACGGTTCCCGGTGACATTTCCTGTAATATACCGCATTCGGGCCGGATCGGGAACTTGGAATTCCCAAGGCCCGAGGCGGACGTTTCGCAACGGAAAATGCACCAGCAAGGGCCTGCCGACCAGGGAAGTTGCCGGAACCGCCGGGCCGGCCGGCCATGTCCGGCTGTCCTCTGATACCGGGCTGTTGTCGCCCAGCACGAAGAACTCGTCGGGACCGAGCTGCACCGGTTCGCTGAAGGCCCACCTCGCGTGAACCCCCGACGGCCGGGTGTAGTAAATATCGCGGTAAAGCCGCAACTGCTCGACCACCACGCCAAGCTGCATCGCGCCGATCCGCACGGGGGTTTCGGACATGGGGTACGGCCCCTCGTTGGGCGCCTGAGGCCACCTGCCAATCACCTTCCGATCCATCGCCACCAGGTACTGGTGATCGATCATGGAGACCTCGAACCGCGCAGGGCCGGCCGCGTCGGGGAGCCGCCCCGCCCCGCCGGCTAGAACCCGGCCGTCGAGCAGCGCCTCGTAGCGGCGGGTGGCGGGCGTCAGGCGGAACTCGAACTCCGTCGCCCCATCGGTCATACGAACGGCCAGTATTCCCTCGCCCCACGTCCGCACCAAGTCGAAACTAACCAGCAGGTCGCGTACCGGCGCCACGTCCTCGTCCCGGCGCGGATGCTTCTGATTGTAGCCGTAAGCATCGCCGACGGGGACGGTCTCGACCTGCCCGGGCTGGTTCGGCAACCGCCGCCAATGGCGATACACGAGCCAATCGAAGGCATCCTGCTCGAGGGCGAGGGCGTGGGCGAATCGGCCGCCGTATTCGCCCCATTGGCTCAGCGGGCCCGAACCCGACCACCTTGGCGGCGGGGTCGGGCTTAGGGTGGGCTGGTGGTCGGCGTCGTAGACCAGAATGGCCATCGCCCGTTGCTGCTCCAATGTCTTTCGCTGAATGTACCCGTCGATGTAAACGTCGCCGTCGCGAATCTCGACGCGTTCGCCCGGCAGCCCCACCACTCGCTTCCCGTAGATCGCACCGGCCTGGGCGGGGTGCCGGAACGCGACGACCTCCCACCTTTGGGGCGAGCGCCACGCGTAGACCGACCGGTCCAGCAGCAACCCGTCGCCCGGCAAGTCGGCCGCGTGGTCCAAGGTGTTTTCCGGATACCCGCAATTCGGACACACCGCCCGGGGGGCAATGGGCCGCAACTCGGTGTCGCAGCGAAACGTGAACCCACAATCGAGGCATTCCACGCGACGATGCACCCCGAAGATGGTGGGCGCCATTGAGCCGCTGTTCACTCTATTGGGGGCAAGTATCCCCTCCAGGAGCCAACAGCGCCACACAAGCACCGCAATGGCCACCAGCACGGTTCGTTCGACGAGGTATCTCAGCGTCATAGTCAGCCTGGGGTTCGGACGGGCAGGGCTTGAGCGATCCTCGTTTTGCCCCATTCCTCCATAGTGCTTCGGAAACTTCCGGAAAGCAACCCGTTGTCGAGCAATATGCTACATTTGCGTAGTGTGAAGTGGAAGCGCCTGCCGCGCCGTGCCCCGGGGGGGCGGTGTACTTCGAGGGCGCCTCGACATTCACGTAAGTGTTCACGGGGCGGCGGGGGCAGTTTTCCCGGGTACATGCGAAGGGGACAGTCCCCCCGGTGAACGGTTACACATTCACGAAGCTCCCCATTGGGTAGTGCAACTTTTTGCCATGGATTGGATCCTGCCGTTCATTCTGCTCGCGGCCGGCGCTGAGGCGCCGCTCGACATGCGCTACCCGGAGGCAACGGAGGTGTTCCACTGCACCTTCGACGAAACCTGGGACGCCAACTACGACGGCTGGCCCGATCAATGGACTCGGCGCCGAGGGCCGGGCTACCCGCATTACGTGGACATCCGCATCAGCGAGGAGCCGGCGCCGGCCGGCACCCGGTGCCTCCGGTTCGACATGGACGGCGGAGCGGCCGCCGCCTACAGCCCACCCATCCCGGTCGGGCCGCTGTTCAACTATGTCTTGGAGGGCTACCTGCGCACCGAGGGTCTCGAGCACAGCACCGCCTTCCTGTCGATCACCTTCCTCGACGAGCAGCGGCGGCGGCTGGAAACGATCGCCTCGGAACCGTACGCGCATACGGGGGGCTGGCGCAAGGTGCGCGTCGGACCGGTCGCTGCCGAAAACGAAGCCTCGCGCTTCGCCGTCATTGCACTGCACGTGGAGCCGGGCGAGCGGGAGGACCTTTGCGGTTCGGCGCTGTTCGACGACATCTGGCTCGCCCGCCTGCCGCGCATGGCCCTCAGCACCAACGCGCCGCACAATCTGGTGTTCGATTCGCGCGAGGTGGAGATCGTGTGCGAGGCGTCGGGTTTTTCGCAGCCGAATCCGGCGGTCAGGTTCCGTCTATCGGACGCGCTGGGCGGCGAGATCGCCCGGCGCGAGCAGCAGCTCGACGTTCGGACCGCTGAGACGCACGTGAGCCTCTCGCTCGATGCGTTCGCCGAGGGTCCGTCGGGGCTGACGGGCGAAAGCCGCTGGCGTTTGGACGTTCCCGGCCCCGGATTCTACCGTGTGGAAGCGGCCATGCAAGGGGAATCGGGCTTCGTGTTCCGCCGCCGGCTCAACCTGGCGGTCATCGACTCCCGCGAGCCGGCGCCCGGCAGCGAGTTCGGATGGACCCTGCCCGACGGGGGCAGCTCGCTGCCGCCCAGCCTGCTGGAACGGCTTGTCTGCGAGGTGGGCATCGGGCACGTGAAGTACCCGCTCTGGTTCGGCGAAGAACGCAGCCCGCAAGAAGTGGAACGACGGGTCGGCTTCATCGATCGGCTCAGCACGGCGGGCATCGAGTTGGTGGGCATGCTCGACGAGCCGCCGCCGGCGCTTCGGAGCCGGTACGGCGGGCTGGATCGTGACGGTGCGGCGGCCGTCTTCGCGCCCGAGCCGGAGGTGTGGTACCCGTACCTCGAGCCGGTCATGACCCGAATGGCCACGCGCGTGGGCAGGTGGCAGCTTGGCCGCGACCTCGACGCGAGCCTTGCCCATTCCGCCCGCCCGGCCGCCAAGGTGCGGCGGGTGAAACGGGAACTCGACCGGATTGGCCAGGACGTGAACCTGGGCGTGGGGTGGGACTGGACGCACGATTGGCCCGACGCCGGAAAAGAGCCGCCTTGGCGGTTCCTTACCCTTTCGGCCGCCCCGGTGCTCACGGCGCGGGAACTGACCGCCTACCTGCAAGCCACCGAGGGCGGGGGCGTTGCCCGCTGGGTTGCCCTGCAGCCGTTGCCCGCCGCCCAATACTCGGCCGAGGTCCGGGCCGCCGACCTGGTCATGCGGATGACGGCCGCCAAGATCCACGGGGCCGAGGCGGTGTCGTGCCCCGAGCCGTTCGACGACGAGCACGGCCTGATGCACGCCGACGGGGCGCCGGGCGAACTGTTGTTCGCCTGGCGTGTTGCGGCGCACGTGCTCGGCGGCGCCGCCTACCTGGGCAGCATCGACCTGCCCGGCGGCAGCCCGAACCACGTGTTCGCCCGGCAGCGCGATGCCGCCATGGTCGTGTGGAACCCGGTTCCCACCGAGGAAACCGTCCACCTTGGGCACGACGTGCGGCAGGCCGATGTGTGGGGGGGCGAAACCGCTCCACACGCCGAGGGGCATCGCCAAGTGGTCGCGGTGGATCGGGTTCCGAAGTTCCTTACCGGCCTCGATCCGGCGGTCGCCCGCTGGCGGCTCAACTGCCGCCTCGCCCACGAGCGCATGCCCAGTGTGTTCGCCGTTGCCCACCAGAACTCGCTCCGCTTCCGGAACACGTGGCCGCGCGGCATCGCCGGCCAGGCCACGATCGTCGCCCCGGACGGTTGGGCGGTCGAGCCGTCCCGCGTAACGTTCCGCCTGGCCGAGGACGAGCCGATGGAGCAGCCCTTCACCATCACCCTGCCCCTGAACGCCACGACCGGGCGGCATCCGCTGCGGATCGACTTCGACATTCAGGGCGTACCCCAACGGCAGTTCAGCGTTTACCGCCACGTGGAGGTCGGCCTGGGCCTGGTGTACGTGAAAATCGAAACCCGCATGAACGCCGAAGGCGAACTCGTGGTCGTGCAACGGCTCATCAACGAGGAAGGCGGCCCGGTGAGCTTCCGCTGTCAGCTTTTCATTCCCGGAAGGCCTCGCATGAGGACCCAGGTGATCGGCCTGGCAAGTGGATATGATGAACAAGTGTACCGCATTGCCGACGGCGCCGAGCTGGCGGGGGAGACCCTGTGGTTGCACGCCGAGGAGTTGACCGGCCCGCGGGCGCTCAGCTACCGGTTCCCCGCGGCGCCGTAACCCGCAGCCCGGCACGCGTTACCGCAGGCGCTCGGCGGTGCGTCGGGCCGGGGCGTCGGGGGCCGGTTCGGGCAGCGGCAGCCGGCGCAGCAGCCATGCGGCTTGCGGGGTGGCGGGCACTTCGGCCGTCCCATGGGGCAGGAGCGCGCGCACCACGGCGGCCACCGGCAGCGGCTGGACGACCGGCTCGCCCACCTGCCACGGTTCCGTGCCGACCAGCAGCGTTCCCGGGCAGGCCGCCGTGCATTGCCCCTTCAAGTGGAGGCCGCCGGCGTGGATGCGCCAGCCGGCGGCAAGCTGCCGGTAGGAGACCGGATCGTCGAATCCCGGCGGCGTGCTGCGGAGCAGGCCCAACTGCTCGACCGCGGCGTCGAGCCATCGGCGCTCGATGGTTCCCGGCCCCGCCGCCACGGTGCCCCGGGCCTCCACCACCCGGCCTGCGTCGAAGCGGGCGTGCTCGATGGTCACCCGGCCGACGCCGGTCCAGCGCCGGGCGAATGATTCCCGGCCCAGCCGGCCGAGGTCGACGTTGGAGAACTGCCCGGTCAACTCGCCCCGCCAGCCCTGCGGCGTTTGATCGGCCCGCAGATAACCGAGGAACCGGCTGTCCGGCCCAAGCGGTTCGAACGCCGGCAATCCGACGGCCAGCAGCCGGCATGGCAGCGGAACGGCCCCGGTGTACAGTTTCACTTCCAGCACGGGCGGCGTCACCTGCCGGTTCCGGTGAAGTTCGATGTGCGCCGGCTCGGTCCCTTCGCCGCCGGCCGGGTGGAACCGCAGATGGGCCTTCACGCCGCCCGGGTGCGATTGCGTGCCGCCGGAAAGCCCGGCAAGGTGCACGGTCCCCGCGCCGTTGCGGAAGACGAGTTCGTCGGCCGTCCACAGCACATCGAGCGGCGCCGTCCCCATCTGCCCCTGCATCGCCCGCGAAAGAAGCTGGTACAGCGCGGCCGCGGCCGGTTCGTGGGCAACCGGGCCGTGGGCGCGTAGCACCAGGGCCCCCGGCGCGCTGGAGCCGTGCCTCCAATAGCGGGCTTCGAGTTCCTCGCAGCGGAGCAGGCGCCGGCCGGTTTCGGGGTCGTACAGCGAAAAGCCCTCGTATCGCCACACGCCCGGCTTCGTGTTTTGCGCCCGATCGACCCGGACGTGCAGCCCCAGGATGCCTTCCAGCCGCCGGACCTCGGCCGCCGTATGCCAGGGCGTGTGCCGGAGGAGTCCCCAAAGCAGCAGGAGGGCCGTGGGCAGCACGCACAGCGTGCCGAAGGCCGCCAGGGCGATCTTTCGCCGGGTTCGGTCGTGAAGCGGAAACATCCTTGTCGTCCTCTGGGCGAAAACGGGACGGGTACTTTTTGCCGGTATTCACGACCGGCCGGGGGCAGTTTTCCCGTACATGCGAAGGGGACAGTCCCCCGTCAAGGCACCTGTTTCGTTTTCGCCGCTTAGGCGCCGTGACGCAATAACATGACCGGATTGTAGGATGGACATTCTTGTCCGTCGCGGTTTTGACGGGCTGGAAAGCCCATCCTACTCGCAGAACCGGACAAGTTGTTTTGGCAGAGTTCCTTAATGCCGCCGTGCCAGTTCGTGGAACAGTTCGTACCGGGCCTTCATTTCCTCGATGCTGTCGCCGCCGAATTTCTCGACCAGCGCCTCGGCCAGGGCGAACGCCACCACATTCTCCAGAATGCAGCTTGCCGCCGCAATGGCACAAACGTCGCTCCGCTCGTAGGAGGCTTCCTCGGGTTGTTTTGTTCGGAGGTTGATCGACTCCAGCGGGCGGGAGAGGGTGGCGATAGGCTTTTTCGCCACCCGCAGGACGATCGGCTGCGCGTTGGTCATGCCCCCCTCCAGGCCGCCGGCATGGTTGGTCGGGCGGGTGAAACCGAGCGTGGGCGTGCCGGCCGCCGCCGGATCGAACCGGATGGGGTCGTGCACCTCCGAGCCGGGACGCGTGGCACACCCGAAGCCCAGCCCGATCTCGCAGCCCTTCATCGCCTGGACGGCCATGACGGCTTGGGCGAGCCGGCCGTCGAGCTTGCGGTCCCACTGGGCGTGGGTGCCCAACCCGAAGGATACGCCCTCGACGCGGATCTCGACAATCCCGCCCAGCGTGTCGCCCCGTTGGCCGGCCGCGTCGATAGCGGCTTTCAGTTCGGCGTCTCGGTCGGGGTCGAGGGTGTACAATTCGCTCCGGCCGCGCCGCTGGAGTTGCTCGTCGAGCGTGCCGGGTATCGGGGGCACCTCGACGGGCCCCACCTGCACGACGTACCCGAATGCCCTGATGCCGAACTCGGCCAGGAGTTGTCCGGCCAGGGCGCCGGCGGCAACGCGGGGGGCCGTTTCGCGGGCGCTGGCCCGTTCGAGGATCGCGCGCACCGAGGAGAGGTACTTGACCGAGCCGCTCAGGTCGCCGTGGCCGGGGCGGGGCCGGTCGAGTTCCTCCATGCGTTCGATCTTGTAGTCGCGATTGGGCACCAGCAGGGCGATGGGGCTTCCGAGCGTGGCGCCGCGCCAGGTGCCGGAGAGGACCTCGACCGCGTCGTCTTCCAGCCGCTGCCGTCCGCCGCGTCCGTACCCCCCCTGCCGACGTCGGAGTTCGGCATTGATCGCCTCGGCGTCCACCCGTAGGCCGGCGGGGAATCCATCCACCAAGGCGAGCATGGCCCGGCCGTGCGACTCGCCCGCGGTAAAATAACGTAACATACTGCCCTGCATAAACTTGCAACCTAAAGTGGTGGGTCATCCGCAGTCTCATTCTACCGAGCCTTCGCCGGCGGGAACAGGGCGGTCTGCCGCAGTTGGGAGGAGGATGCAGGAACGGCCTTGCGGCCGCGCCAATGTAGTAGGCACACGCCGCTGTGCCGTTTTCGGACAAAGCAGTCTGGCACCAGAAACGGAAGAGCCCCTAATATGGGGCAAATCCCGCACGCTAAAGCGTGAACTCCAACTACAAGGCCATTTTTTTGCTCCCCCGGAAGAGTCCTATCGCGGATTTTCCGTTTTTCCCTCTTGCTTTTTTCCGGGGATGTGCAAAAATGGAAGTAAGCGTTCACGGGTCGGAAATCAGCCGCAGGGCCCCGGTTTGCCTGGCTTGAGACAAGAACCGGACGCTAGCGCGTTGCGGCTAATTTCCTGCCGCGGCCGAGCACCGGGACGATTTCCGACCCGTGAACGCTTACGAAAACGAGAACATGAGCATCCCACGGACCACCTATTATTTCGGGTTTTACTTTAGCCCCCGAGGTCGCGGGGCTGGAGGAGGTCTGTAGCAAGTTAGCTCACAACGAAAAAGACCCCAAAGCCCCGAGGCCTCGAAGCCTCGGGGCTTTTTTTGTTGCGACCGACAGCCACCCCCCCTTGCGGCGCACTATGACGTGCCCCAAGGGCGCTGCCGAATGCGGCCGTCCGTATCCAATACTTGAGATGGCCAACTAACCACCCCCAATGGAGCAATAACCCATGATTGTCGTGATGAAACGCGGCGCCACGCCGGAGCAAATCGCCCACATGATCGAACGGGTCGAAGGGCTCGGGCTGAAGCCGCACCCGATCTATGGCACCGAACGGACGGTCATCGCCGCCATCGGCGAGAAGCGTGATGAGCACCGGCAGTCGCTCGAGAGCGGGTCGGGCGTCGAGGAGGTCGTGCCCATCCTGGCCCCGTACAAGGTGGCCAGCCTGGAGGTGAAGCCCGAGCCCACCGTCATTCGCGCCGGCAGCCTGGCCGTGGGCGACAGCCACATCGGGATGATTGCCGGCCCCTGCTCGGTAGAAAGCGAGGCGCAGACCCTGGCCACGGCCCGGGCCGTGAAGGCCGCCGGCGCCACGGCGCTGCGGGGCGGGGCGTTCAAACCGCGCACCAGCCCATACAGCTTCCAGGGACTGAGACAAACCGGGTTGGAAATCCTCGCCGTCGCCCGCGAGGAGACCGGCCTGGCCGTGGTCACCGAGGTTATCGCCGAGACCGACGTCGACCAGGTCGCCCAGTACGCCGACGTTATGCAAATTGGCGCCCGCAACATGCAGAATTACCGGCTGCTGGAGGCGGTGGGCGAGTCGGGCAAGCCGGTGTTGTTGAAACGCGGCCCGGCGGCTACGCTCGACGAGTTGCTGCTGGCGGCCGAATACATCCTGAACATGAAGAACCCCAACGTCATGCTGTGCGAACGGGGCATCCGCACGTTCGAGACGCACACCCGGTTCTCCCTGCCCCTGGCCTCGGTGCCATGGTTGCACCAGCGCACCCACCTGCCGGTGCTGGTCGATCCGAGCCACGGCACCGGCCACACGAACCTAGTGATGCCCATGGCCATGGCCGCCATCGCGGCCGGGGCCGACGGCTTGGTCGTCGAGGTGCACCCCGAACCGGAAACCGCGCTGAGCGACGGCTACCAATCGCTCACCTTCGAGGAGTTCGAAACCCTCATGCAGCGCTGCCAGGCAATTGCCGAGGCCATGGGCCGCAGCATCGGCCCGAACGAAAAGGCGGCGGCCGCGCCGGCCCTCGCAGGGGGGGCGTAAAGGGGGCGTAAGCGTTCACGGGTCGGAAATCATCACGGTGCTCGGCCGCGGCAGGAAATTAGCCGTAACGCGCTAGCGTCCGGTTCTCGTTTCAAGCCAGGCAAACCGGGGCTAGCGCCCTGCGGCTGATTTCCGACCCGTGAACGCTTACAAGGGGGCAAGGCCCTCTCCACCGCGAAGGCCGGGCCACCTCCTGAACAGGTGCACGGCGCGCAGACTTGCACATATCGGCCAGCCCGGGTACGTTAACCCGAAGAGCTGCCCGGTTGCCGGCCAATGGGGGTCCCCCGTAGAATAATCGACGGCAGACGGCCTCCATCGCATGGATCGCCACACCGACGGCGCAATGCACTGGCATCACTGCCCGAAGCAGATATTGGCTCGGAGGATCGGACTATGACCATAGAACTAACGCCGCAGCAGCTGCCGGCATTGGATTCCCGTGATTCCGGAGCGCCACGGGTCATCGATCCGCGCAGCAATACAGCCTACGTGCTGATCAGCGAGGCCGAGTATGAAGCCGTCCGGGAGATTATAGAAGAGGAGCGGCGCCGCCGGAGCATTCACGCGGCGGCGATCCGGAACGCCATCGGTCGAATGGATGAGACGCCATGATTCGACCCGGCGAAATCCACATGGCCGACTTCGCCGAGGCTGGTCCGCATCCGGTGATTGTCCTGTCGCGTGAAGAGCTAAACCGAGGGCGTTATGCCTTGGTGGTGGTCTGCACGTCATCCCGATTTGCAGTCCGCAGTCGCCTTCCCAACGGTGTCCCGTTCCGTGCAGGCGACTTCGGCTTCGTCATCGATTGTGTCGCTCAAGGCGAAAACCTCCTGTCCATTGACGTAGCTCAGATCGACTTTTCTACCGGCCCGCTGGGGAAACTCGACGCAACGGTCCTTCGAGAAGTCATCAAGGCAATCGGCTACGTAATGGACTCCGACTGCGAGCCCATGTGAGCTTTTTTCGACCGTTCGCCAGTGAGGGCAAATCACACTTGATGCTTAAATGGGACGAAGACATCAGCGTCGAGGGAATCCTCGCCGGACGGCGTTCGGCCGAGTCGGCCTCGTCGCTCGGGCGATGGATGGCCCGGCGAAACGAGGCCGCGAGCCAACCGACCAAGCCACCCGATCCTCAATCATAGGAGCCATTGGACATGAAAGACAACCAACTCGGAGTGGCCATCCACGGCGTGGGCCAGGTGGCCTATGCCCATGCGGCAAGCTGGAAGAAGTGCGCGAAGGCGCGGATCGTTTCCGTCAGCAGCCGCCGGCGCGAAAGCGCGCAGGCACTGGTCGACAAGCTGGGCCTCGACTGTCCGGTGCGCGACAGCTACGACGAGGTGCTGGCCGACCCGGAGGTCGACATCGTCAACCTCAGCGGGCCGAACCAGGTGCATACGCCGCAGGGAATCGCCGCGGCCCGCGCCGGCAAGCACCTGATGATCGAAAAGCCCATGTGCCTCAGCATGGACGAAAACCGCGCCCTGCGCGACGCCGTGGCCGCGACCGGCGTCAAAAGCGTGTGCAGCTTCGTGCTGCGGTGGAACCCCATGATTTGCAGCCTCAAAAGCCTGCTGGCCGAGGAGACGATCGGCAACCTGTTCTACGCCGGGGTCGATTACTGGCACGGGCTGAACACCTGGTGGAGCGGGTACGAGTGGGGGCATACGCGGGAATACGGCGGAAGCAGCTACCTGCTGGGCGGCTGCCACGCGCTCGACGCCCTGCGCTACCTGTCGGGCAAGGACGTTGCCGAGGTGACGGCCTACGCGACCAATCCGCGAGGGATCTTCGAGTTCGACGCCGACGTCGTGGCCGTGCTCCGGTTCGCCGACGGCACGATCGGCAAGACCTCGTGCTTCCTCGACGCCGAAATGCCCTACCAGTTCAACATCGACCTGTGCGGCACCGCGGGCGCCATCCGCGACAACCGGCTTTGGTCCACTTCGCTGCTGCCCGGCCAGACCGGCTGGACCGAAATGGACACCATCCTGCCCACCTCGGGCGACGTCGACCACCATCCGTTCGACGCCCAGATGGATCACCTGGCCGACTGCATCCTCAACAACCGCGAGTCGCACTGCAACGTGGCCGACGCCTACCGCACCCACGAGGCCTGCCTCGCCATCGACCGCTCCGTCGCCGAAGGCGGCAAGCCGGTCGCCCTGCCGCTCTAAAGACTGATCATTCTAGAACCAAGTTATTTGGGCCGACCAATCGCGAGTCCGTGGACCGCCATACGACCGCCGTACATCTCCTCCGCTCCACAATTTATGTAGCGTACCTCGCCCTGAAGCCCTGCAACGACAGGCGTTTCCCCACGTTTCACAACATAAGCCGGCTCACAACATACCGCATCCGGCTCTCGGACAAAGGATAATTATCACAATGTTTGTCATGCTTTCGCCCACGGGAGGTTGCGCGTTCGTTTCCAGAGCCGCGTCCGGCCGAGAGTCTCGACCAAATGTCTCGATGTCCTCAAATGTCTCGATGTCCTCAAATGTCTGGCCGTCCACCCCGGCCTTGCCACTTGTTGCGCTGTCCTTTGAACTGAGGTCCCTTCGCTCCGCCGGAATTACCCGGTTTCCTCGCTACTACGAACCTCTCCGCCACCCTTCGCGGCCAAGCCTTTCCCTCACGGGCGTCTTGTTGGCGGTCACGCGCCGCCACCGCTGGGGCTTCCCGTGTTGCGTACGACTTCCTGTGCGTACATGCCGTCGCCATTACCCCGGCGGGGTCGCGAAGCCGGATC
>PWXP01000409.1 GCA_003561895.1 Planctomycetaceae bacterium
GGGACTTAAAATCCCCTGCCCATACGGGCGTGCGGGTTCGAATCCCGCCTCGGCTACTTCGATGTTGCGTAACCGTTCACGGGCCGGCCGGGGACAGGTCCATTTTTCGGCCAACAAACGCTATCTGCAGGGAAAGACGATGCCCGAAAAATGGACCTGTCCCCTTACCGGCCGAATGGGACAGTCCCCCGTGAACGGTTACCAAGGAAGAAAGACTTACGCAGGATCGACGTAAGTCCTTATGCAGTAAGGAGTGCGGGAAACAGGACTTGAACCTGCACGACCTTGCGGTCACTAGGCCCTCAACCTGAAAATCGGCGTTTCCGTAACTTCCGTGCCCACAAGGATTTAGGTGCGTAACTCCTCTGTGCGACATAGTTTGCGCCGTCAGCCTGTGTGGCATGGCGGAGCATCCGTAGGTCGAGATGTTGTGCTATATGGTTGTAAGATTGTTGTAAGATTTCGGCAGCTAGGACACTTGGCTAATGGGACTCCCTGATGTTGTAACTCTGTTGTAAAGCCGAGTTCAGCCCGAACCGCGCATCGGTTGCGCACGCACCGCTCCAATGCTGGGCCGTCCCGCCGCCTTAGAACGCCGCCGACTTCGAGTTGCCCACCCTTCGCATCATTGGTTGGTTCGCGTGACCGCAACCCCAGACACCATGTCCCGGCCCTCCCAGACCGAGTAAGTGAATACGCGGCCACGGCCGCCAGGACCAGCCGGCGCCAATGCTTGGCCTCGAACCCGTCCGCGTCGTCGTCGATCTCGATCTGCACACACTGCCGGATGCCCTGGTAGAGGACGCCGACCGTCGCCTCGCTAAGGGCCGTCAGTTTCGGCGGCGGGATGTCCGGCCGGAGCAAGGCCTCGCCTACCTGGCACAGCAGCGCCAGCTTCTGCCCGAACTCCAGGTGATCGAACGCCTGGACGCCGAAAAGCCAGACGTCGGTGGGGTCGTGGGGCTGCGGTTCCAGCATGTCCAGAACCCAGCCGATGGCTTCCCGGACGAGCCCCGCCTCTGCCCCTTCCAGGGTTCGGTCGCCGGCCGACGTGTGCCACATCGCCGTATCCTCCTCTTGCCGTCTACAGCACGCAATTGCAGCGGCCCAGGCCGCCGCTGATTCCGAGCCAATCTAACATCTCCGGCTCTTCCAGGCACAGCCCCACCTCCAGTTCGGCATCGACGCCGCGAATCGTGCGAAGCAGACGGCCGTACACCTGGCGCCGCAGGTCGCGGGGGAAGCGCAGACGCCCGTCGGCCGCCCGATGACGTGCCGGGTCGAGCTGGGTCGAAACCGGATTGTCGTCGCCCAGCTTCTGTTCGGTCAGACGCAGCGCCTGCGGATAGGAACAGATCGAACCGAGTGTCAGGCGGGAAAGCCGAACCCGCCGAAGCACCTCCACCAGGAACTCGCCGTAGACCGTTTCCCAGTCGGGCAGCGGCAGGATCGGCATGATGACCGCTCGCACGGGGTAGCCGGCCTTTGCACAGGCCTCCATGGCCCGCAGACGTTCCTCCAACGACGGCGTATTCGGCTCGTACGCCTCAACCACCGCCTGCGGGCTGAGCGTCCAGGATAGGATCGTGTGACCCCCGTGCCGGATCGCCAACAGATTGCCGACTTGCGCGCTCTTGGTCAACAGGGTAAGCCTCGCCAGCGGATGCTTGGCGAAGAACGGTACGATCTCCTGCGAGTAGCCGGTCAGTGGGTCCAGAGCCAGGCCGTCCTGGAGCTTACCCAGATAGAACGCCGTCGGCCGGCTCAACCGCCGTGCGACCGCGTCCACCTGATCGAGGATCTCCGGCAGGTTGACGAACACCTTGACGGTCGGCGAGAACCATACGCCCTGCGTACCGGCCAGATAGCAGTAGGCGCAGCCATAGGGGCAGAAGCCGTAGGGTGAGAAGTGCCAGTAGTTGGGGCAGGTATTCCCGTTCTCGGCGCTCTGCCGGACCGCGCTGCGGTGCTCGGCCAGCACCAGCGTCTGCTTGCCTTCCTGGTGGCGCTCCAGCGGACTGTCGGACCTCAGACGAATACGATTGTGGGGCGTGTCGAAGGCCTCGACCACATCCGCACTCGGGTACGCGGCGCAGATGGCATCGGACAGCCGGCAACGCGCAGGCGAGGAGTTGCTGCCCTTGGCCAGCACGATCCGGCCGGGCGTGAATCCGGCGACCGGCCGAGGACGATAGTCTATCTGCGGGCGGCTCAAGCTGAGGTCGGGGGGTTGCGCGGGCATACGGCGGTTTCTGACGGATTGAACGGCGTTATTGTACGGCGCTGCAGGTTGCTTTGGATACCCAAGCATTCGTGAAGGCCGCCGGTGTTCCTGCAAAAGGCTCCAGGAGGCCGCCTGATGCGATCGACCGGCAGAAGGCCCCACACTACTGGCTGCGGGCGATCGAGGGCCTCAGCGGGTCGCCCAGGGCCTGCAGGCGGCTCGTGCGGCCTGGCTTCATCGGCGGCCCGGCCTGCCAGTTCACCATCCGCCCGCCACACCCGATGCGCGGCTGCCCTTTCTCCTACCATCTCACCACCGGCGTCCACCGGCGTCGTTTCCGCGCAACGCCACCACGGCGACAACAACCGTCCGTGCTTGCCGAAGGGTATCACTAAACGTCGCCCAACGTGACCCCTCGCAGCGTCTTCCCGCGGGCCTCGATCCCAGCACCCCGCAATCTGCCACCCAGCTTCTGGACCTTATATTCTGACGGTTCCGGCAGCGCCACCGATTCCGGCTTGCTGTTGAAACCGAGCCACACGTATTCGGGCCGGATGCTGCGAATCCAGGATGCGAAGATCCGCAGATCGAAGTCGAGTACGGGCTCGATCGTGACCACCTTTCGCGGGTACTCCGGTGCCTTGAACTGCTCGTAACCAACGGTCGGCGGCGGGGCCTTCGAGATTGCCTCGTAACCGTCGTCTCGGTTGGTCTCCAGCGTCGTCAGGCCTGGAAATCCGAATCGAAGTAGTAGCCGACCACCTGAAAGCCCGGGGCCTTGGCCGGCCCGATGTACCGGCTCCGGTCGTAACGGGTCGGGTTTGTGTGTAAGCGTTCACGGGTCGGAATCAGCCGTAGGGCTAGCCCCGGTTTGCTCGGCTCGAAACGCGAACCGGACCCTAGCGCGTTGCGGCTAATTTCCTGCCGCGGCCGAGAAACGGGACGGTTTCCGATCCGTGAACGCTTACGGTTCGTGTTGTCCACCACGAACGATTGCCCGGCCGCCAGGCACGCTTCGACCAGCCGTTGTCGTAACCATCCCGGCGGCCATGCAACCGTGCGCCAATCTCCCGAGCTTCTACGCATCGTAGCTGATCGGGCTGAGGTCGATCATCAGCTTGCTAAGAATCTCCTGCAGTTCGTCGTCCTCGAACTCACCTTTCAGCAGGTGTTCCACCAGTTCCGCCTGCCGCGGCTGGCCGAACGCCAGGCGGTACACGGCCAGCGTCTTCAGAATCTTCGCAAGCCGCGCCTGATCGCGGCTGTAAGGGTACAGCGGAATCACGCGCTCGATTTTGACGCTGTCGGTTTCGACGTGCCAGTAGGGCACCAGCTCGCACTTGCCGCGCGCTTGACGTTCCTGCTGGTCGGCCAGTTGGAACAGACGTTGCCACAAGTCGCCCGACGGGCCGGCCAGTTGGCTGCGATATTTCTCGGCCAGGAACTGCCGGATGACCAGCCCCTTGTACCGGTTGATCCGCCCTTCGCGCTGCTCCAGGTCGATCGGATTGCCCGGCAGGTTCCAGTGGACGATACGCCGGCAATAGGCGTGGAAGTCGAGCCCTTCCTGGCCGATGGACGTTGTGGCCAACACGAAGGGGCGGAAGGGCGAGTTGAACACCTCGCGCAGGTTTCGGGCGCGCCGGCCGCCCTCGTCGGTCTCGACGCGCTGGCTGCCAAACTCGACGGCGTAATGGCACCGCATTTTCTTGGGCCGGCCGGCCGTAAACGACTTGAGATTGTCGACATTAATCGACGCCGTATCGAGGTTCACCGATGCAAGCAACTGGGCGATGGCATCCGCGGCATCGACGTTCTGCCCCTTGAGCAGGTGGAAATACTCGTCCAGCACCGCTTGCAGGCA
>PWXP01000034.1 GCA_003561895.1 Planctomycetaceae bacterium
GCAGCGCGCGTGTAGGCGGCGCGGGTGAGGAGGCCGCGGCTGAGGGCGGCTTCCCCTCTCCCTGCGGGCGCGACCCCAATCTCCCCTCTCCCTCTGGGAGAGGGGTCGGGGGTGAGGGCGCTCCCAACTTCCGCCTCACCACCTCCGAGAAGAAGCGCATCCTGCTCGACCACATCTTCGGCGTGGACATCGACGCCCAGGCGGTCGAGGTGACCAAGCTTTCGCTGCTGTTGAAGGTCCTCGAGGGCGAGACCCGCGAGACGCTCCAGCGCCAGCTCTTCGCCCGCCAGCGCGCCCTGCCCGACCTGGGCCACAACATCAAGTGCGGCAACTCGCTGATCGGCCCCGACTTCTACGACGGCCGGCAGCTCGGCATGTTCGACGAAGAAGAGCGGTACCGCATCAATGCGTTCGACTGGCAGCGCGAGTTCCCCGCAATTTTCGGAAGCAGCGACGCGGATGGGCCGCCCGGCTTCGACGCGGTCGTCGGCAACCCGCCGTATGTGCGTATGGAAGAGTTCAAGTCGATCAAGCAGTACCTACGCGAACACTACGCTTGCCACGACGAGCGCAGCGACCTGTACACGTACTTCATAGAGCGCGAGCATCAGTTGCTTCGTGAAGGCGGCGTATTCGGGAAAATCGTGTCCAACAAGTTCATCCGCGCCAACTACGGCCGACCGCTGCGGAAAACGCTGGCCAAGGTGGCCCACGTCGACCGCATCGTCGACTTGGCCGGGCTACCGGTGTTCCGAGGGGCGACGGTGCGCACGGTCGTTTTGCTCACCACCAAGGGACACAAACAAGAGCCAACGTGGTACTCTCCCCCGCCTTCAACGGAGGATTTCCTTACAGTCGAGACCGGAAGCAACTCCCTCTCCGGGGTAGTCGAACCGATCGAATACGCGGTGCCGGCCACTGCCTTCAACGAAGAGGGATGGAGTTTGATCCGCCCGGAACACGCAGCGCTGACGGATCGGCTCAAAGAGTCGGGAAAGTCGCTCAAGGATTATATGGCCGGCCGGATCTGCCGGGGAATTGTGTCCGGCCTGACACAGGCATTCGTGATTTCCGGCGACCAGAGACGAGCCATTCTCGACCAGAACCCGGAAGCCGATGAGATCATTCATCCTTTTCTCCAGGGGCGAAACATTCGCCGTTACCGGATCGAACCGGACGATCAATTCCTGATCTACACCCACCACGGCATCGATATGACGCCGTATCCGGCGGTGCTGGAGCATCTGCGCCCGTTCCGCAAACGGCTGGAGAAACGGGCGACCAAGCAGAACTGGTACGAACTCCAGCAGCCGCAATTCGCGTATTCCGACTTCCTCAAAGCTGCGAAACTCGTGTTCCCCGACATCGCGACAACCTGCCGGTTCGCCCTGGACGCCGTCGGACACTTCGGCGCGAACACCGTCTATTTCCTGCCGACTGACGATCTCGCCCTGCTGGGCGTGCTCAACTCGCGAGTGGCTTTCTACTTCTTCCAACAAATCTGCGCGGCCCTCGAAGGACCCGGGGAAGCGTACCTCCGTTTCTTCGGCCAATACCTCGAAGCATTCCCCGTGCCCCTGTCTTCCGCATCAAAGTCCCACCGCACGCGGCTGACCGAACTGGTCGACCACGTGCTCACCTTGCACGGCCAACTCGCAGAGGCCCGCACCGGCCACGAGCAAACGGCGCTGCGGCGCCAAATCGAAACCACCGACGCGGAAATCGACCGTCTGGTGTACAATGTCTACGCATTGACGGATGAAGAGATCAGAATCGTGGACGACGCGACCGGGTAAGCCAGGCGCGTACGCACAAAACACGTTTCGCAGCGCCCCGCCCCATAATGTATAGCCAATGGCGACCCAAAGGAACACACAAGCAAGTCATGCTCCGCAGGTGACGGCCCCGGAAGTGACTCCCGGTAGCCCGTTAGCGCACATCGTCAAGCTGTTGCACTAAATCAGGGAGTGGGCCGACCAACCAAATTGCGGCGAAGCCGAGTGCGTCGACCCACGTTCCATATTGCGCGCGAAATTCCTCGATCACGTGGTCAAAGGCAAGTGCCGGGAACAGCGTTGCGTCTAGCAGAAGCGTTACGTCGGATCACGCGTTTGCTGGAATCTTGGCTTCTTTGTGTTTGATTGCGCACTCTACCTGTTGCGCGAGGGCTGATGAATCGTTGGCCCAGGTCTCGAGCGAACCCCGAGTGTTCAGTGTTTGCCACAACTGAGAGTCTGTTAGGGCCCGGACAACTTGGATCTGTAGCACATTGTCGTGATCGGTGGTGTCAACTGCCTGGCAATCCACATTTGCAATTTCTACCAACGATGGTTCGCCCCAGGTTGCACCACCCGAATTCAGTGTCCGGACCAGGAGTTTACAGGCATCCAACGACTGTTCCTCGCCCTGCGGGCTTGATCCGGAAACGCGATAAGAGAACAACCCCTCTTCACTTCGCTCAGCCGAAGCAGCTCTCCCATCCGAACGACGGGATTCACCGAAAAGAAAGGGCTTCCCTTGGCGCCTTCCAAGCATGGCCAAATGATCCCTGGCGGCGATACGTTCCTCGATGGTTGCGTGAATCGTGCGGTGTGTTGAGCCGCAGTTTGGGCATGGGGAGCGTGCCCCGGACGACAGTTTTTCAAGACCGTCCAATGACTGTCCGCATCTGCTGCAAGTCGTCGAATGGTTCATTTCCGTAGTATTCGGATTCTTGCTAGACAACGTGCCACATAACTTCGCGGGGACTTCCGCGGGTCACATTGATGGCAGTCGAACGACCGGGAGACGCCGACGGCCACGCGTGAGCCAACGGTTCGCAGCCCGAGCCGCCGTTCCCGTCCATCCTTTAGTTCGCGTCGCGCCGTTTCTTCCGTTCAAGTCGTTCTTTGAAGTCGTTATATCGGTCGGTAAGATCGTACACATACTCAACAATGGCGAAAACGAAAGTCTTCAGATCATCCGCTTCCTCACGCGAGATGGCGATGTCTGTGGGGTGTGCTGCGATGTTTCGGAAGGCGTGCAACTGCTGGCTCCAATCCAATAGCCGTTCGTCGATGATGCCCGCATCTCGTAACTTCCGGATGCCTTCGGCCAACATGGTCGGTCGCGTACCGCACTTCCTTGCTCCCTGGGTTGTATCGCTGCTGACCGACGTGTCTAGGATGTTCCGGCAGATGGCCTCCAAGGCGCGACCAAACATCACGCACGCCGCCACATTCGCATTTGCCTGCAATGATTTAACGCCCTCCGAAATGGAGTCGGACACGACCTTTGGTATTCGGGAACTGGTAAACGCTCGTGGCGGGTCTGGATACACCCGTATCGGGTCCGCCCATTCATGTTCGTAGCCATCATACCCTCGGATTGCAACCTGTTGGGATTCGCCCACGAGGATCGAATGACACCTCGGGCATTTGCCGAGTGCAACGCTTACACCGTACTCAACATCACCGTCCTCGGGGTTGACATAGCCCGTGCGGCTGATGCGTCCCTGTTCTTCGGCCGCAACGCGAGCCTTACACACAGGACAATCCACGATGAAAGTTGGTAAACGTTTCTCCGCCATGGCTCACTCTCTTGTTGTGGCAATCATTCACGTGACGACGGGGCATGGGGGAATACCCTCGGGGCTCGTTTGGGCTGTGTGCGCAATCTCGCCTCGTCATGGATCATCGCACTGACCGCGCCCAGCGACGTCGCCCCGGCAAACGCAAGGTCGATTCGAGCCCGACCCGCTTCGCGAACAGCCTGCTGCCAAACCGTTTCTGCGGAATGGGGCACCCGTGCTCACGCTGTGGCGCAAGGCCCACAATCCCGCGTGCTGCGCCGCTTCCCGTAACACCCCGTCGAAAGCTGCGTACTCGTCTGATGTATCGTAGACGGTGGCGCGCCCCACGGCCCGCTCCACAGCGTGGTCAACGTAACGTCCCGCGCCACACGCCGACATCTTGACATTCCGTAAGGCGGTGTAAAACAATAAACTACCGGGAACTTCAAGCGTGGGATAGGCTTCCAGCCTGTCTTTTCCGGCGACAGGCTGGAAGCCTATCCCACGCAATTCGGTAGGTTATTGGGTTAC
>PWXP01000400.1 GCA_003561895.1 Planctomycetaceae bacterium
AAGGCAGGTGGGTCAAATAAGCCGCTTCCTTGGTGGGGCATCGGTCGCTATGACCGGCGTACTTCCAGGCCGGCGGGTTGGAAATAGGCTCGGCTGCGGCTTGTGAAGCCCCACCATCGAATGACGCGACCTTGACTTCCTACGTAAATGAATAATCCGGGCTTGAACTCCAGCAACCGGCAACCGGCAACCGGCAACCAACGCCTGACGCGTACCCCGTCGCACGTCATGGCGAGCTGGCTGCGCGCGCTCCGGCCGGCCCAGTGGTCGAAGAACCTGCTGCTGCTGGTGCCCGTGTTCACCACGCACGCGTTCCATATCGGCGCGCTGGGCCAGGTGGCGCTGGCGCTGGCGGCCTTCAGCCTGGTGGCGTCGGCCACCTATATGTTCAACGACGTCCACGACCGGGAGGCCGACCGGCGCCATCCGCGCAAACGCCACCGGCCCTTCGCCGCCGGCAGCCTGCCCGTCGCGCACGGGCTGGCGGCCGGAGCGGCGCTGTTTGCCGCGGGGCTGGGCCTGGCCGCCCTGGTGGGCACGCCGTTCCTGTTGGTCGTCCTCAGCTACACCGCGGTGACCGTCGCCTATTCGGTGTACCTGAAGGCCTTCGTCCTGGTCGACGTGTTCGCCCTGGCCGCGCTGTACACCTTGCGCATCGTGGCCGGGGCCGCGGCCATCGGGGTCGACGTGTCGGCCTGGCTGTTGGCGTTTTCGTCTTTCCTGTTCTACAGCCTCGCCCTGGTGAAGCGCGACGCTGAACTCTCGGCCCTCGCCCGGCGCGGCGGCGCCGACGCCGCCGGACGCGACTATCACGTGGGCGATTACCCCATGCTCAGCACCATGGGCATCGCCTCCGGCTACCTGGCCGTCCTCGTGTTGGCCCTGTTCATCAATACGCCCGGCGTGAAGGAGAGGTACACCTACCCGAACGTGCTGGGCCTGCTTTGCCCGGCGGTGCTCTTCTGGGTGTCGCGCCTGTGGCTGAAGACCAGCCGGGGCGAGATGTCGGAGGACCCGATCGTCTATTGCGCCAAAGACCCCCTCAGTTGGATGGTCCTGGCCACCATGATCGTCATCACCCTGGCCGCCATGTAATGCCCGGAGTTCGGAGACGGGGAGGGGAGAATGACCAATGACCAATGACCAATGACCAATGACCAATGACCAATGACGAAATCGAAATGCTGAAGGAAATCCAAAATGCAAAATCCAAAATCCAAAATCCCCTCTTCCAACTCCGATCTCCGATCTTCCATCTCCCAACTCCCGCGATGACCCCTCCTCGAATCCTCCTGGGCATCGTTGTATTGGCCACGGTCCTGCGGCTGGCTGGGGGGCTGGTCGTGCCGATGAGCACCGAAAGCGACCCCGGCGCCTACCTGGCCATGGCCGCCGGCGCGGCCGAGGGGACGGGCCTGGTCGACGTTCACGGCAATCGGGCGTTCTACAGCCCCGGCTACCCGATGCTGCTGGCCCCTGTCTTTTGGCTCACCGGCCCGTCGCTCGGCGCCGTGCTGGCGGTGAACGTGGCGTTGGCGGCCGTTTCCGTTCTGCTGGTATATGGCGTTGCGCGGGCCGCGGCGGAAAAGGGGGCGGAGGCCTTTTCCCGGGGCGGCCTGCAGGGTGCCGGGCAGCAAACGGCGCAGAAAAGGCTCCTGCCGCCTTTTGCGCCTTCGGAATGGGCGGGGCTGTCGGCCGCGCTGGCCTGGGCCGTGTACGTGCCCAGTATCATGACGGCCAATGCCATCGCCAAAGAGAACCTGATGGTTCCCCTGATGCTGGCGCTCGCCTGGCTCGCCCTGGCCTGGCCGGGCTCGCGCCGCCGTGGGGCGCTGGCGGGGCTGGCGGGGCTGGCGGCCGGCGTACTCGCCCTGGCCGGCACGACCGGGTGCGCCGTGGCCGGGGCCCTGGCCGCCGTTATCGCCGTGCGTGGCGGCCCGTGGCGGCAGCGCCTGGCCGCCGGCGGGGCCTTCCTGCTGGTGGCCGCCGCCGTCCTGGCGCCCTGGTACTACCGAAACTACCTGATCTTCGGCGAGCCGCTCCTGAAGACCAACCCCGCCTTCAATTTCTACATGGGCAACAACCCCGCGGCCACCGGCCGCTTCGTGTCCATTTCCGATACGCCCATGGCCGACGAGTGGCACCGCATTCGGCGCGAGCATGGCGAGCGGCGCGAGCGGGTTGCCGAGCGCGCCGTGGCCCGCCGCGCGTGGCGGCACGTTCGGGCCTACCCGGGCCGCACGGTGGCGCTTTTCGCCAAGAAGTCCGTCATGTTCTGGGAACCGCCCTACCTCACTTCCGCCGAGCCCGAATCGCTCGTGAAACGCTTGCTCCGTTACGTTTGGTTCGCGCAGTACGTCGGGCTGACGGCCCTTGCGGTGGCCGGGCTGCGCAACCTGGGGCGCACCTGGCCGCTGTACCTGGCCGTTGCCCTGTTCGCCGCCATGCACATCCCGTTCGTCGTCATGCTCCGCTACCGGCTGCCCATCATGGCCGTGCTCTGCGCCTGTGCCTTCCAGCCAACAGGCCGAAAAAACTGGGCTCTTCCGTTTCTGGGTGCAGGCCGCTTTAGTGTAGTAGGCACACGCCGCTGTGCCGTTCCCAAAACAAAGGATGTGCGCACCTAGAAACGGAAGAGCCGAAAATTGTCGCGGCCGCCTGGAACGGGTGCTTGACGGCCGCGGTCCCCCCGTGATATAATAAACCGTAGACCTTTTCTGACCTCAGGGTGTCATGGGTTCCCCCTTATTGGTTGCCCGGCTGCGTGTTTGGAACGGCGTTCGGTTCGGCGTCGCCGGGAAAGGGGTAGCAAGCGGAGCAATTGGACCGACCGGCGATGTTCGGAAAGGGTTCGTTCAGGCGCCGCCGTTTTCAGGCGCCGGCGGCCGGTGTTTCCGAGGCGGCACACGGCAAGTGCGTCTCCCGGGCGCGGCCTGCACATGGGACCGAAGGAGGGCCAATTTGGCAAACAGGGCGCCCGGGAGCGTGGCAGGGCAACACGCCGCTCGCGCAACCCACGAGAACGGAGTGCGCGCCTTCCGGGCGCAAGCATTGGGCCCAACGACCGAGCGTTTACGCCGGGAGAATGGAGGCTGTCCTCTTCACGTCTACCCCGGTACAACGTCTACCCCAGTACAACGTCTACCCCAGTACAACGTCTACCCCAGTACAACGAGCGATTCGATGTCGATTGTCACCGGTCAAATCCAACGAGCCGCCCCCGTGCCCGACGGCCCGCACGCCGTCGCCACACCGCACCGGCGGGGGCCGCGCCCGCGCCGACGCAACCGGAGCATCCACCTGGCCGAAGCGGTCGTGCCCGGCGCGTACTCGCGGTGGCGGGGGTGGTTCGACCGTCCCCTGGCTGCGGCGCTGCTTTTGCCGGCGCTGCCGATGACGGCCCTCCTGATTGTGCTGGTGCGGCTCACCTCCCGGGGGCCGGGGCTGATCCGCCAGTGGCGTGTGGGCCGCGGCGGCACGCACTTCCGGTTGTATAAGATCCGCACCATGCGGCAGGACGCCGAGGCCTGCACCGGGGCCGTCTGGTCGACCGCCGACGACCCCAGGGTTACGCCCGTGGGCCGGGTGATCCGGAAGCTGCATCTCGACGAGCTTCCGCAGTTAGTCAACGTGCTTCGCGGCGACATGGCCCTGGTCGGCCCGCGGCCGGAGCGGCCGGAGTTCGTCGCCGTCCTCCAAGAGATGGTGCCCGGCTACGCCTCGAGGAGCTGTGTTTTGCCGGGCATTACCGGCCTGGCGCAAATGAACCTGCCGCCCGATACCGACCTCGGCTGCGTGTGCCGCAAGGTTGTGCTCGACATCGACTACATCCGCCGCAGCGGGCTGTGGCTGGACGCGCGCATCCTCGCGTGCACGTTCAGCAAGATATTCGGCATCCCCCAGCGGCCCGTGCATCGGCTGCTGGGCGTCTACTGCGAGGTGCGCATCGCCGGCGGATGCAGCGCCGGCCCCGACGGGGCCGACGGAGCCCTGCTCACGCCCGACAATATCGATGGCGCGTTGCCCGAACCGCCGGCCGCCGGCCTCGACCACGCGGGCCTCCGGCGCAGGCTCCTGGCCC
>PWXP01000070.1 GCA_003561895.1 Planctomycetaceae bacterium
GCCATGCGGGCGCCGGCGTCGACGGCGGCGGCGATTTGCTCGGGCGTGGCCGCGGTGTGGCCGATGGCTACGACCACGCCCGTTTCCGCCACGCGGCGGACGAAGTCGGCCGCGCCGTCGAACTCGACCGACATGGTGAGGATGCGGATGCGCCCCCCGGCCACCTCCTGGAACTGCTGAAACTCGTCGAAGTCGGGCGGGCGCACGTGGGTGAGCGGATGGGCGCCCCGGGCGCCGGCCTCGGCCGTCAGGTACGGCCCCTCCAGGTGAAAGCCCGGCATGCGGTAGGCCAGCCGCGGCATCTCCTCGCACGCCCGGTGCAGGGTGGCCAGGGCATGCGCCATGCAGGCGAAGCTTTGGGTGGTCACGGTCGGGCAAAACCGCGTTACGCCGAAGCCGTCCATCGAGGCCGCAATCTCGGCAACCCGCTCGACGGTCAGGTTCCCGGCCGAGAAGTCCTGCCCGCCGTAACCATTCACCTGCACGTCGATCAGCCCGGGGGCGATCCACGGGAGCGGGTCGAGGGCTTCCTCGCGGGTAAGCGGCTCGATGCGGGCAATTTGCCCATCGGCTATGGTAAGCCTCACGGTTTCGGCCGTATCGAATCGCCGGGCGACTATTTCCATACAACACCTGAACGTGGGGCGAGCGGCAAGCCGGCACCTACCTGTAGGATGGACATTCTTGTCCGTCTTTGGCGTGTTTGGCCGACGGGCTGACGGACAGGAATGTCCATCGTACGTGTGGTATTTTTCCGCCGCTCGTCCAGATTTGGGGACGCAGCCCGCGCTGCGGATTCCGTGTCGAGCCGGCCCAGGCTTCAGTTGCCGATTTCGCGGATGCGGATGTTTCGGTAATAGACCGGCGAGCTGTGGTTCTGGAGCCCGATGTAGCCCTTTTCGCGTTTCAGCCCGCGCATGTTGGGGAACCGCTCGGCCAGGACGTCGAGATCGGCGTCGATCACCTGTTGGCCGTTGACCCATACGGCGCAGTGCCGGCCGTCGAGCCGGATACGCATCGACTGCCACTGCCCGGCCGCCTTGGTCACCCGCTCCGAGGGCGCCTGCGCCGCGTAGGTTGACAACTTGTACCCGGCCATCGCATTACACGATACTTGAACGCAGGCACGGCAACCAGTCCCGTAGCCGTTCACGGGGGACTGCCTCGATTTTCGCGGCGGAGAAGGCATTCCTCGCCGATAATGCTGTGTTCGCTGCGAAAATGGGACGGTCCCCTTCGGCTGGCAGGGGGACGAGTCCCCGCTGGCTCATGAACGGTTATCCAGCCCCCTGAACCATGCGAGGCAGCCCGATGCAACGACCCCTGGAGCGATCCATCGGTCCCCTGTTACGTTTTCTCGCGGCTTTTTCCGCTATTGGCGGCCGCGCTGGCCGGCGATGTCGGAACGACCGCGGCCGGCGCGTTGCCGGGCGATCCCCCTGCCGCCCATGCCCGTTGCGGCCTAACATTGTCGCATGACCGACGACACCCGGCACCCCCTGATCTCCGGGGCCTTGATTACCGGCCTCGGCACGCTCCTGAGCCGCCTGTTGGGCATGGTGCGCGACATGGCCACGGCGTCGATCCTCGGGCTGGCGGGCAGCCCGGTGATGGACGCGTTTGTCATCGCCTACCGCATTCCCAACCTCTTTCGTCGGCTGTTTGGCGAGGGCGCCTTGACGGCCAGCTACTTGCCGGTGCTGTCGGGCGAATTGGAGCGGGACCGCCGCCGTGCCTGGCAACTGGCCAGCGTGATGCTTAGTTGGGTTACCGTCCTGCTGGTCGGCTTGGTGCTTGTGGGCGAACTGCTGTTGCTGGCGGCGTGGTGGCGATGGGGCGATTGGCCGGGCATGTCCCTGCTGTTGGGTCTTTCGGCAGCGCTTCTGCCGTACCTGATGCTCATCTGCCTGGCGGCTCAGCTTAGCGCCACGCTGCACGCCATGCAGCACTTTGCCGTGCCGGCGCTGGCGCCCATTCTGCTGAACGTGTGCTGGTTGGCGGCGGCGTGGCTGGTGGCCCCCTATCTGCGCCCGAATCAGGAGGCGCAGGCGTACGCCATTGCGGTGTCGGTTCTCGTGGCCGGCGTGCTGCAAGTGGCCGTGCAGATACCCGTGTTGCGGCACCTGGGTTTCCGTTTCCATTACCACTGGCCGGCGGCCCGGGAGGGAATGCGCCGGGTCGGGCAGGCGCTGGCCCCTATGCTTTTCGGCCTGGCCATCACGCAAGTGAACACGTTCTTCGACAGCGTGCTTGCCTGGGGGATGGCCCGGGCGCCCGACGGGCCGGAACGCATCCACTGGCTGGGCGATGTGATCCCGTACCCCCTCGACCAAGGCGCAGCCGCGGCCATTTATTACGGCGAACGGATGTACCACTTCCCGCTGGGCGTGCTGGGGCTGGCCGTGGCGGTGGCCATCTTCCCGCTGCTCAGCCGCCACGCAGCCCGGGGCGACCGCGAGGCCCTCGGGGCCGACCTGTCGTTGGGCCTGCGCCTGGTGCTCAGCTTGGGCATCCCCGCCGGCGTCGGGCTGGTGCTGCTGGCCCATCCGCTCGCTCGACTCCTCTTCGAGCGAGGCGAATTCACGCCTGCCGATACCGTCCGGGCGGCTCGGATGATCGCGGCGTACGGGGCGGGGGTGTGGGCGTTCTGCGCGCTGCCGGTCGCAGTGCGCGGGTTCTACTCGCTGGGCGACAGCGCCACGCCCGTGCGTATCGGCGTGGCGGCCATGTTCGTCAACCTGACGTTGAACCTGACGCTCATCTGGCCGCTGGCCGAACAGGGGCTGGCCGTGGCCACCTCGCTGACGGCCAGCGCGCAGGTGCTCGTGCTGCTGCTGGTCTTTTCACGCCGCGAAAGCCGGCTGCACTGGCTGGAGTTGGCCGCGACCGCGGCACGCACGCTCGCGGCAACCACGGTGATGACCATGCTGTGCCTGGCCTTGCTCCGGTACGTTCCGCCCGCCCCGGGCATCGGCAACCAGCTTGCCCGCGTCTTCCTGCCCATCTCTGCCGGCGTTGCCGCGTACGCGGCCGTCTTCCGGTTGCTTGGCGGCCGGGAGTTGGGGGTGTTGCTGCACCGGGGTGGTTGATGCTCGCCGCGCCGACGCGCGTGGCGCCATGCCGCTCCGCCGTCTCGCAGGGCTGGAACTTGCAGTCGGTGGTTCTGGGAGGTACGATACGAACAGGGTAGGACTTCTTGTCCCCTTCGAAAAAGTATGACGCAGATCACACTCGACCCTGAACTTGCCGGCCGACTGAGCCATCTGCTCCAGACCGTGGAGCTTTGTGATTCGTCCGGTAGAGTGCTGGGGCGCTTTGTGCCGGCTACCGGGTCATCGCAGTGGGAACCGATCGGTCCCGATGTTTCCGAGGAGGAGTTGGACCGGCGAGAACAGTCGGACGAGAGGCGTTATTCCACCGCGCAGGTCCTCGCCCGGCTGGAGAGCCTTTGATGTATCAGGTCCAGTGGCTCCAATCGGCGCTTGACGAATTGGCCGAGTAATGGACCTTGGCCATGCCTGAAGAGCGTCAGGCCATCACGTCAGCCGCCTACGCCGCCGAACAGAGACTGGCGGAAGACCCGCTTGATGAAGGCGAATCGCGATTGAAAGGGCGGCGGATAACGTTCGTGCCTCCGCTGGCAGTGACCTTCCGCGTGGAGCCGAGCGAGAGGGTGGTAACCATCATCCAGGTGCGAGTATTCAGACGGCGGCCATAATCTATACTCGCCGCGGCCTAAAACTGCGCTTTCCGTAGGATGGGCTTTAGCCCGTCAAAGCGAAGAGGGACAAGAATGTCCATCCTACAAAAGCGCAATAACGGCACGCGGCGAGTATACGCCGCGCCGAAGCCCATTACGCGATCCCGTGAGCTTCCTCGTAGGCGGCAATCCGGTGCTCCTCGGCGAGCGTCAGGCCGATGTCGTCCAGCCCGTGCAGCAGGCAATGCCGGCGGAACTCGTCGATCGGCAGCGGCAGCGAAAGGCCGTACTCGTCGCTGAGCCTGCGCGCCTCCAGGTCGACCGTCAAGTGGTAACCCGGATGGGCGGCCACGC
>PWXP01000328.1 GCA_003561895.1 Planctomycetaceae bacterium
CGTGACCGCCGCCGCCACCCAGGCCCAGGTCGACATCGAGGTGGCCGAAGCCATCGCCGCGGAAAGTGCCAGCGCCGACTTCGAGTTCACCAATACTGCCGAGCAGGCGACCGGCAGTTTCGAAACCACCGGGGATGCGGGAACCCTGTCGATTGAAGCAGTACCGGGCGAGGATTACGATGGGACGGCAGGTGACTTGACGGTGAGGTTCGAGATCGATGGTGACCTAGGCGCCGACACTGCCGAAGCCTCAGTGGCCGACGGGACAATGACCGTTAAGGTGCATGGCACAGGTACCACGTGGGAAACCATCGTAGACGCCATGAAGCGTCCTGACGAGGCCACAGGGGACCAGTTTGACGTTTCGGTCGATGGAACTGACACCACAACGTTTGACGACGAAGACGCGCAATTCGAGATGACCGGCGGCCGCGACGCCGGCAGTGCCACCATCGAGATCACGGCCGATGAAGCCGGCACGGACGCCAACGACGTCCAGATCGTCTTTGACCAGGGCGACCACGAATTGGGCGCTACGATCAACGAAGACGGCGATACCATCACCGTGGCGCTCAGCAACACCGACACGGTGACCTATGCGGACATTGCCGCCGCCATCAGCACCGTTGAGGGCTACAGCGCCGAAATCACCGCGTCCGACGGCGACCAGGACTTCATCGGCGACGACGACAGCCCGCCCTCGGACGGCGAATTAGACGGCGGCGTCGACGCCGGCGGCGGCCTCAGCCACGACGTGGTCTTCACCCTCGCCGGCAGGGACGGTTCCGAGATGTTCAGCTTCAGTGCGGGAACCAGCATCGACCAGATGCAGTCCGCCATCGGCCTGCTGAACGACTCGACCGGTGTCAGCGCCAACGTCGACGGGCAGACGCTGGAGCTGATGTCCAACGCCTACGGCTCCGAAAGCTTCGTCGACGTGAAACTCGTTTCCGAAGACCCCGACGGCACGATTACCGCCGCGGTCGGCCAGGGCCGGCGCAACGTCGGCACCGACATCGAAGGCCGCGTCAACGGCACCGAGGCCACCGGCCGGGCGAACGCGCTGTCGTTGGACACCGCCACCCTCGCCATGAGCCTCGACGTCGAAGCCGGATTCGCCGGCAATATCGGCCTGAACATCAGCGGCGGCGGCGCCATGTTCCAGGTCGGTCCCGAGGTGGTCAGCAACCAGCAGGCCCGCATCGGAATCGGCAGCGTGAACACGGCCACCCTGGGCGGCGTGAGCGGGCGGATGTACGAACTCGGCTCCGGCCGGGCCGCCGGCCTGGCAGTGGATCCGGGCAAGGCGGCCGAGATCGTCGACGAGGGGATCGGCAAGGTCACCTCGCTTCAGGGCCGCCTCGGGGCGTTCCAGAAGACCACGCTCGACTCGAACATCGAGTCGCTCAACGACACGCTGGAGAACCTCGTTTCGGCCGAAAGCTCGATCCGCGACGCCGACTTCGCCGTCGAAGCCGCCGCCATGACCCGCGCGCAGATTCTCGTGCAGTCGGGCACCTCGGTGCTGTCGATCGCCAACAGCAACCCGCAGAACGTACTGGCCCTGCTGGGATAAGGGAACTGACGCACTGCTTGCGTTCACGCATGCCGGTCCGCCGCGCTCCGCGGCGGGCCGGCTTTTTTGTCAACGTTTCCCCCGCGGCCTTGCGGTCCGTTGATTTGATGCAGTGAATCTTCCGGGGCCGGAGCGAAGGAAGACACGACCTAGAGGGCTTCGACGGGCAGCCGGAAGGCAAGTCGGCCATTCGGATGTGGGCCGTGAACCCCCGTGTCCGACCACCTTGCCCCACCCCCTTGATCGGCTATAATCGGCCCGTTTCGTGTTTAACCGAGCGGTGATGCGGGATGCGGGAGACAACCATCGGATGCCTGAACCCCAACACGCTTACGTACTCGACGTGATGGCCGAGGACCACCCGGGCATTGTCGCCTCGGTGAGCCAGGCGGTCGAGTCGCTCGGCGGGAATATCGACTCGTGCAGCCAGACTGTTCTGGGGGGGTATTTTACCCTCATTATCATTGTAAGCCTGCCGGAGCAGGTCCCCCCTGATGAACTGGCCGAACGCGTCCGCACCGCCGAGGGCGCCAGCCGCCCCTACCAGGTGCTCGTCCACCCCTGGAAGCCGCATGCCGGTTCCACCGTGCCCGAACCCACTGAACGGTTCGTCATTACCGCCTTCGGCCAGGACCAGCCGGGCATCGTCCGCCGGTTCAGCCAGTACCTGGCCGGCAAGGACATTAATATCGTCGACCTGTACGGCCACCGCGAGGCCGAGGAGTTCGTGCTCATCGGCCAGGTCGAGGTGCCCAAGCGGTGGGACATCCGCATGATGCAAGCCGACCTGGAAGACTTGGGCCGGGAACTTGGGTTCACCGTCAAGCTGCAGCACGAAAACGTGTTTGTGGCGACCAACCAATTGCGTTTCACCCGATCGCCCTAAGGGAAACGTAACCGCTCACGGCCATGATTGCCTCACGGCCATGATTGCCTCACGGCCATGATTGCCTCACGGCCAACAAGGACTGCCGAATGCTCCGAACGGAAGAAATCCTCTCGACCATCGACATGCTGCACGCCGAGCACCTCGACGTGCGCAGCGTCACCCTGGCGCTGAACCTCGACGACTGCGCGGCGCCGAGCATCGATCACGTGTGCCGGAAGGTGCGGCAGAAGATCCTCGCCCGGGCAAGCCGCCTGGTGGAAATATGCGACCACGTGGGCTCGAAGTACGGCATTCCGGTCATCAACAAGCGGCTGGCCATCTCGCCGGCGGCAACCCTGCTGGCCGGTCACGGGCGGGGCGCGGCCGTGCGGCTGGCCCAATCGCTCGATACGGCCGCCGGCGAGTGCGGCGTCGATTTCGCCGGCGGGTTCACCGCGCTGGTGCACAAGGGAACGGGGGCGGGCGACGACGTGGTCATCCGCGCGCTGCCGGAGGTCCTCTCCCAAACCAGCCGCGTGTGCGCCTCGGTCAACGTGGCGTCGCGCAAGGCGGGCATCAACATGGACGCCGTGCACCTGATGGGGCACACGCTGTTGGACATCGCCGCCGCCACGGCCGACCGGCAGGGGTTCGGCTGCGCCAAGCTGTGCATCTTCGCCAACATCCCCGAAGACAACCCCTTCATGGCCGGCGCCTACATGGGCGCCGGCGAGCCGGAAGCGACCGTCAACATCGGCGTTTCCGGGCCCGGAGTGGTCGGAAGCGCCCTGCGCCGCCGCCTGGCCACCGACGCGAAGCTGACCCTGGGCGACTTGGCCGAGGAGATTAAAATTACCAGCTTCCGCGTCACCCGGGTGGGCGAGTTGATCGGCCGCGAGGTGGCCGCCGAGCTGGGCCTGGCCTTCGGCATCGTCGACCTGTCGCTCGCCCCCACGCCGACGGTGGGCGACAGCGTGGGCGAAATCCTCAAAATGCTCGGCATCGGCCAGGTGGGCGCCCCCGGCTCGACCGCCGCCGTGGCCATGCTCAACGACGCGGTGAAGAAGGGCGGGCTGTTCGCCTCCAGTTCCGTGGGCGGCCTGAGCGGCGCGTTCATCCCGGTGAGCGAAGACGCCACCCTGGCCGAGGCCGTGGCCGGGGGGCACCTCGTGCTCGAAAAGCTCGAAGCGATGACGAGCGTCTGCTCGGTCGGGCTCGACATGATCGCCCTCCCCGGCGACACCCCGCCCGAAACGCTTGCCGCGCTGATTGCCGACGAAATGGCCATCGGCGTCATCAACAACAAGACCATGGCCACCCGGCTCATTCCCGTACCCGGCGCGAAGGCCGGCGACGTGGTCGACTTCGGCGGCCTATTCGGCAAGGCGCCGGTCATGGCGGTCCGCAACGCCGGGGCCAGCGAGGCCTTCGTCCACTTCGGCGGCCGCATTCCCGCGCCGTTGCAGTCGTTGGGGAATTGAACGAAGGGCGGCGGCGGAAAACCGCATTTCCAGCCGGATTATTCGTCATCTAGGGTGGACCACAGCTCACCGGGCCGCCAGCAGCCCTGTTTGACAATGCCGGCGCA
>PWXP01000359.1 GCA_003561895.1 Planctomycetaceae bacterium
CGCCCCCGGCGCATGACTCGGGGCCAGGGTGGCTCGCTAGACCTTCCCTGTACGACTCTTTCATTCGCAACTCCATGCCGGTTTATCCCGGCGCTTTCGGACAGTCCCATTTTCGCGGCTGGAGCGGTTGACTCATTGGGCATACTCCCCTATCTGCCGCGAAAATTGGGACAGTCCCCCGTGAACGGTTACCGCATTGTAAGCCCACGGTTCCGCCGAAGCCAGGGCGGTCTCCGTTTTATACCCTTCCTAGGGGGCATGGGAGCTAAATCGCAAGTGGTAGTGCAACTGCTGAGCCAAAGGCGATGGGACCCGGAGGTAATACTTAGGGATGCCGTCCCCCTCCACGGGCGGCCTTCCGGCATTGGGCGTTCCTTGCCCGATCCGGTAAAATAGCTACAGACAACCGCGGGACCGACGCGACACGTTGGGCAGCCTCCGATTTCCGATTCCTCGAAATAGAGCGATACCGTGCAGCCGTTCGAGTTCGTCATCCGAGGCCGTCCCGTCTCACAGCAGACCAGACGAAGAGAACGGTTGCGCCAGTGGATCGACTTTGTTCGACAAGAGGCGTTGCGGTATTGGACGTCCACGCAGCGGAGCGCGCACTTGCGGTTCGCAACTCCATCGTTCACGGTTTCGAGGCCTCGGGGCTCGACGAACGGATTACCGAAGAACTGACGGACCTTTCCCACCGGCTGGTGGCCGAACTGTGCCAAAGCAGTCCGTCCTGCGGCCCAGGTGCAGGTTCCCCGGCGCAGCGGCCTTGACCTCCTCGCGGCACACCCGGAAGAACTGCTCGGCAATCATAGTGTACAGCGAGGCCAGATCGTCGTAGGCCGCCTACCCCAGCCGCGCCCGGATTTCCTCGGCGCAGGCATCCTTCGGCACGCGCCACTGCTGGAGCGTGTCGCGGTCCCGGATGGTCACCGTGCCGTCGGCCAGCGTTTGGCTGTCGACGGTAACGCAGAAGGGCGTTCCGGCCTCATCCTGGCGGCGGTAGCGGCGGCCGACGGCGCCCTTCTCATCGTAGAAGGCGGGAAAGCGCGGCTTCAGAGCGGCGTAAATGTCCTTGGCAATCTCGGGCATGCCGTCCTTTTTGACCAGCGGAAAGACGGCCGCCTTGATCGGCGCCAGCCGGGGGTGCAGTTTCAGGAACACCCGCTTCTGAGCTACACCCTTCTCGTCGGGCTGTTCGTCCTCATTGTAGGCTTCGCACAGGAAGGCGAGCGCGGCGCGGTCGGCCCCGGCCGAAGGCTCGATGACGTGTGGGATGAACCGCTGCTGGGTCTCGTCATCGTAGTAGCTCAGGTCTTTGCCGCTGCCGCGGTAACGGGGCCGTCCGTGCTCGTCGGTCTCGACGGCGAAGTCGTCCCCCGCGCGCACCAGCTTGCCCTCCATGTGGCTGCGAAGGTCGAAGTCGCCGCGGTGGGCTACGCCTTCCAACTCGCCAAACTCGCCCGGCGCCAGGAATGGAAATGCGTACTCGATGTCGGCCGTGCCGCAGGAGTAGTGGCTCAGTTCGTCCGGGTCGTGGTCGCGCAGCCGCAGGCGCTCGCCGGCCAGGCCGAGTTCCACGTACCACCGGAACCGCCGGTCGCGCCAGTAGCGGTACCAGGCGGCGGAGCTGTCGGGGCGGCAGAAGAACTCGATTTCCATCTGTTCGAACTCGCGGGAGCGGAACGTGAAGTTGCGCGGGGTGATTTCGTTGCGGAAACTCTTGCCGATCTGCGCGATGCCGAACGGTACTTTCAACCTTGTGGAATCGAGTACGTTCTTGAAATTGACGAAGATGCCTTGGGCCGTCTCGGGGCGGAGGAACGTCTTGCTCGATTCGTCGCGCACCGCCCCGGTGTAGGTCTCGAACATCAGGTTGAACTCGCGCGGTGCGGTAAGCGTGCCGAGCGACTTGGCGTCGGGCCCGACCACCCGCGACGTCTCGCCCACCTTGTCCAGCGTGGTCACGCCCGGCTCCCACCGCAGCCGGTCCTTGTCCTTCGCCCGCAGCTTGAAGAACTTCAGCGCCTTCTGCTCGATCTCGGCCGCCGCGTCATCGCCCGACTGGTAGCTGGTCACGAATACCCGCTGGGCGTCGCACTCGACCCAACGCCCGGCGATCTGATCGTACCGGTAGCGGCGGTTCGACTCGCGGCAGTCGACGAAGTAATCGAGGAACAGGTCGTAATGGCCGGAGCATTTCCACACCTGCGGGTGCATGATGACGGCGCAGTCGAGGCCGGTCATGGCGTAGGGTTCCGGCGCGCCGGCGGGGGCCGCCAAGTCGTTGTGAGCGGTAACCATGTTGTGCCACCAGGCCTCCCGCACGTTCCGCTTCAACTCGACCCCTAGCGGGCCGTAGTCCCAGAAGCCGTTCAGGCCGCCGTAAATTTCGCTCGACTGAAACAGAAACCCGCGCCGCTTGCACAGGGCCACCAGTTGTTCCATCCGCATAGGAAAGTTGCTCCACGAAGCCGAAAATGTTCACTGTCAGGGGGGAGATTGGAAAATCGCCAGGGCGCCCATCTGCCCGAGTATAACGCCGGAAGCCCGGCGGCAAAACTGTCCCCCGGGCTCCAGTGCGGCGCGTTTCATGATAAACTTGCAGTGATCGGTTGCCGGTGCAGCCCCCCTCACACGGCGGTCGACGAACGCGGACGGCGCCGCCGGCGCGTGGTGGGGGCGTTGCTCCACTCCTTCGTCAACGACTCGAAGACCTCCGGCGTTTCGTAGCGGATGACGTTGCCGCCTTCGGGCATCGGACCGATCAGCCCGCGGAACACCGGCAACCCGCGCAGCGCCAAATCGGTGCTGCAATCGTCGACGCCAATTTGAGTATGGCGCCGCAGGATATCTTCCTTACTGTCGTAATCGCGGAAGCGCAGGTCGCCATTGGCGCCGCGGGTGACTACGCGAAAGGTGTCCTTGCTCATGGTGTGTACCTCATAGTCGTGCTGTCCCGGCCCGGTTTCCCAAGGGTGCCGGGCGGGGCCGCTAAGCCGGGTGGGGGAAGGGGCTGGCAGTTTGCAATTCGTACCGTTGGAGTTCACGCTTTAGCGTGCCAAGCGTTGGAGTTCACGCTTTAGCGTGCCCACCAAGCCAATGCCCTGTCTGGCACGCTAAAGCGTGAACTCCAACGCAACAACGTGGCCGCTGCAAGCGGCACCCGGCCCGAACGATCCGGGGTGGGTCTACGCGAAGTATCGGCCCGGCCGAGGAGCGGCGGCAAGGCTTTCTGGCCGCGGCGACACAGCGGTAGCATCCCGAGGAATCGGCAAATCGCGTATTGCAGCCACGGCCGTTACGAGCCTCGGGCCGCGGCCTTCGGGGCGCGCCGGCTGCATCGGTTGTGCGGGTGGGACGTGTGCGGGAAGGGGACCGTCCCATTTTCGCGGCCTTGGGCGGCTGGGCGCGTGGGCGAAATCCCCGCTACAGCCGCGAAACTTGAGACAGCCCCCCTGCGTGAACAACCGGAATCATCCTCCTGCGCGGTCATCCCGCTTCCGTCGCCCGGTCGTCGAACGGCTCGGTTTGGGGTCGGCCCTCCGGATCGACGCCGGTGAGCAGTTCCACCCGCCGCTCTGCCCGCTCGAGCAGCGCATGGGCGTGGCGCAGCATCTTCACGCCCTCCTCGTACCGGCCGAGGGCCTCCTCCAGGCCCACCTTGCCCTCTTCCAGCGCCCGCACGATGGCCTCGAGTCGCTCGATCGCCTCTTCGAAACGGGGCTGTTGGCTGTCCTCGGGTGGGAGCTTGTTTTTGGCCATCGGGGTTACTCCCATTCGATCGTTGCCGGGGGCTTGCTGCTGATATCGTACACCACCCGGTTGATCCCGGGAACCTCGTTGATGATCCGCGCGGAAATCCGCTCGAGCACCTCGTACGGCAGGCGGCTGAAGTCGGCCGTCATGTAGTCCTCGGTATCGACCGACCGGACGGCCACGGCGTCGGCGTAGGTTCGGGCGTCGCCCATCACGCCCACGCTCTGCACGGGCAGGAGCACGGCGAAGGTTTGCGAGGTGCGGCGGTACAG
>PWXP01000556.1 GCA_003561895.1 Planctomycetaceae bacterium
GAGCAGCGGCTGATTGTTCGTTTACCCAAAGTAGGAGCCGTATGAGGTAGTTCCTCACGTACGGATCTGTGCGGGGGGCGGCCCGAAAGGGCCGTCCCTACCGCGACCCTTCGCATACAGCGGAGAAAACTGCGTCGTCGTCTCGTGAACGGTTGCCCGCGATCGCGACGAGGGTTATGTCCACGAGGGCCAGTTCCGGACGCCACCGCTCGCATGGCAGGCGTATGCTACTGGTCTTCCTTGTCGAACGCGGCGTCGAAGGCCACTTGGCTGGGCTCGAAATCGGTGCGGCGAACGAAGTCGCAGGATTCCTGAGCGCCGTGGTCGCGGTCCATGCCGCTGTCTTCCCATTCGACCGATAAAGGCCCCTTGTATCCGATCTGGTTCAGCGCGCGGATGACCTCTTCGAAGTCGACGCCGCCGTGGCCGAGGCTGCTGAAATCCCAGCCGCGGCGCGGATCGCCGAAGTTCAGGTGGCTGGCCAGGATACCCGTCCGCCCGTCGAGCGTCACAATGGCGTCCTTCATGTGGACATGGTAGATGCGGTCGGGGAAGCGTCGGATGAACTCGACCGGGTCGATTCCCTGCCAGAGGAGGTGGCTGGGGTCGAAGTTGAAGCCGAACTCCTCGCGCCCGCCCAACGCTTCAATCGCCCGCTCCGCCGTGTACAGGTCGAAGGCGATTTCCGTCGGATGCACTTCCAGGGCGAACTTCACGCCGCACTCGGCGAAGACGTCGAGGATGGGGTGGAACCGCTCGGCCAGCAGCCGGAAGCCCGCGTCGATCCACTCGCCCGGCACGGGCGGGAACGAGTACAGCAGGTGCCAGATGCTCGATCCGGTGAACCCGTTGACCACGCTCACGCCGAGCTTTTGGGCGGCGCGGGCGGTGTTCATCAGTTCCTCGGCGGCGCGGGCGTTGACGCCGGCGGGGTCGCCATCGCCCCAAACGTAGGGCGGCAGGATGGCCTGGTGCCGCTCGTCGATGTTGTCGAGAACGGCTTGGCCGACCAAGTGGTTGCTGATCGCCCAGGCGCCGAGGTTGTACTTCTCCAGAGTTTCTCGCTTCTTGGCGCAGTAGTCGCCCTCGGCGAGGGCCTTGTCGACCTCGAAGTGGTCGCCCCAGCAAGCCAGTTCGAGGCCGTCGAAATCGTACTCGCTGAACTTCCGAGCCAGTTCTTCCACGGGGAGGTCGGCCCACTGGCCGGTGAACATCGTGACGGGTCGTGCCATGTCGTGCTCCTTGTGCTTTTTGCTTCAGACCGAACGGGCCACGTCGCACCGGGCCGGCGAAGCGGCCTTCGTGGGAAGCGACGGGCGACCAATGTGTCAGGGCAACATTGTGCCATATCGCCCGCCCGCTGCAACCGGGGGTAGCCGCGGGTCGCCTCGGGCCGAGCGGCCGTTTCGGCGGGCGGCTTGTCGCTTTGCCGGCCGGCCACGCGCCGCCTTGTGGTAGAATGGATAGAAACGGCCGTGTCCATGCCTTGCAACAGGGAGGATCCCCATGCGATTGAGTCCATTTGTACCCCTAATGGTGGCCCTGACCGCCCACCTTGCTGTACCCCAATCCGCCCCGGCAGCGGGGATCGTTCGGCTCGAATTGGTGGCCGAAGGCCCGGCCGTCCAGATGGCGGCCCAGCATTGGGCACGGGCGCTGGACCGGGCCGGCATCCGGAACGTCCGCCTCCGCGGGGCCCGGCCCGCCGATCAGGTCGGCGTGAGTGTTCAGGGCACCGACGCCAGCCCGGTGTACGTGGTAACCGGACAAATCGTCTCGCAAACCGAGCTACAGATGCCGTCGGGCCGCTTCCGCCAAGGCGATCTGGGCCGGCTGGCCGCCTGGCTCGACGACCTGGCGAAGCGCGGCACGCCGGAATCGCGCGAGCCGGTCGGCGCCTTCGGGCTGACCGAGTCGCAGTTTGAAGTGCTGAGTTTGGCCCTGTCGCAGCCGATTGTCTCGGACACCAAGGGCGCCGCCCGGGCCGAGGCCGTCGCGCGGATCGCCGGGCAGCTTGCCGTGCCTTTGCGCATCGATGCCGCCGCGCGCCAGGCGTTGGGCGCCGACCCGGTGGCGGAGGAACTGTCAGGGCTGGCCGGCGGCACGGCGCTGGCGTACTTGCTGCGGCCGGCCGGCTACAGCCTGGTGCCGGGCTTGGAGGGAGAGCAGGTGGCGCTCCGGGCGGTGCGGGCGCGGCCGGGGCTGGAAATTTGGCCGGTGGGCTTCGAGCCGCAAAAACGCATCAATGAAATCCTCCCGGCGCTATACGAGTTCCGCGACGTGAACATCGAGGGCGTTTCGGCGCAAGTGGTCATCGACGCCCTGGCCGGCCAGCTTGAGGTGCCCATGCTGCCCGATCACAATGCCCTGGCCCGTCACGGCATCGACCCTTCCGAGGAGATGGTCGAGTTTCCCCGCAATCGCACCACCTACAGCATTGCCCTGCGGCGTGTGCTGTTCCAGGCCGGGCTGAAGTTCGAGGTCCGCGTCGACGAAGCCGAGAACCCGTTCCTTTGGATCAGCACCATCAAACCGCTGTAAGCGCACCGTGGCCGTGCGTGACCAATGGCGCATTTAACCGAACGGACGCTGGCTGTATTTGTGCAGTTCCTCTTCACTGAGTTGGTCAGGGGGGACAAGACGATAATGCTTTTCGCAAGCGATTCCGACTTCTTTTTCGGTTTCCTGTAACTCGAAGAGGGCGATAAGATCTCCCTCCATAAACTGTGCGGCAATAGGGCGGCAGACAAGCGACGGAAACTTCGTTGCACAAACGGCGATATCCTGTTCGATCTGCACCACACTGAGCGAGTCCCTGCCGCCCTTCGCCTGGACCGGAAACACATAATGCGCGCCACGCCGGTCAAGGCCGACGTACATTTCATCCGTTTCCACTTGCGCTCCATCGGGCCCGGTTGTACGAAGATGGCTTTGCAATGAATAACAAGTCACGCCTGTAAAAACGTCAATGAACCGGTTGTAGCGAAGCCTGGCCAATAGTGCCTGCTCGTCATTGAGGGCGTACATGGTAATGACCCCCGGCGTGGCATCGGGCACTTTTGTTTCAACGAGCCTCTCGTTCGGTGTCAGCGTGGGTGCTACGATGGCGACAAAGCAATAACGGCTGGGTCCGGCAGGTCGAATTATCCACTGTTTGCCTTCCGGCGCGCGGCTTTGGATCGAGGCGGGTAATGAAGCCCGATAACGAAAGCTGTAGATTACATCCCCCAGGTTCTTTGGTGGGGTGATTCCCAACTCAGACGCCACATGTTCAATTTCTTGCCGATCGAACGGAACTTCTGTCGCCGCATGTTCGTAATGGGCCAAAAAGATCCTTTCAATAATCTGGTTGTACCGACTCGCAGATTTTGCCATTGTTCGTACTCCTGGGCCGGCACGAGCTTCCGCACATTACCCTTGTGGTCCGGGCCATTGCAAGACAAGCACTTCTTCCCGAAGTTGCTCTTTTGTAGCCGTTGCTAAACGTGTCCGAAACAAGTCAAGGCCGACAACCTTATATCCAAGAAGCTCGGCAATCTCGGCAAGCAAGCTGCCGGTTCGAATCATGACCTGCAAATACGACGCTTGGTCGCCAACAACATATGCCAGCATTGCGCCGGGCCTTAAGATTGAACGTAATTGGGAAAGATGCTTGGCCATGCCGCCGAAGTAGAGCTTGGTCACACGATGATACATTCTCTCGAAGCCCGAGGTCTTGCCCAACTCGATTCGCCGTTCCTCGATTGCGCGGGCGATTGCACGAATGCCCAGATGATCGGCAATCCATTGATCGTCGTCATCGCCTTTATACACGCCGCGGGTGTTGGAGCGTACGAGGCCGCGTTTCAGTGCGCGCAGGTCGTCCTTGCTGCAAATGAACTCCAGGATGACCGACTCCAGCCGCGTCGTACGCGTATAATCCTTCTCATTGGGGTAGGGTGGAGAGGTGATAACCGCGTCAATGAACTCGGGTTGGTCGACATCAAGCAATTCGCGGGCATCGCCGGGGACCACACGGGCGGGTGTTTCAGGCAACTGGCGTAGTTGGCGCAAGTGTGTCGCGATCATTTCGACTTGCGACAGCCACGCCGAGAGCACGACCGCATCCGGTTTGTGAGTGCCAACTCCGACCTCCGGGCCAAAGTGAAGGTTACTGATCGAACAGACCAGCGCTTTCGCCAACGCCAACCGTTCGTGGCGCGAGAACTCGGGGTGCTCGCGTTGCTTGATACAATCACGCAGGACGAGCGTCTTGTGCAACGGTCGTGGACTGATCGAGCCGGAGAGGAGCAGTTTCATCTGCTCGCTGCCGAGGGTGCGCAGATGGCAAGCCGGCCGACGATGGGTATTGACCTTCGGAGCAAACAATGAGTCCGGATCATCTTCGACACCATCTGCCGCCAGGCGTTCAGCCGCTTCCTCGGCAATTTCGCTGGCGTGTTCGACGAGACCTTGTGGATCGAGGGACCAGTCCACTTTGACGGAAGCGGCGAAGTGCGCCATCGGGTTTGCCTCGATGCCCATGCTCGCGATGCCGAGCTTCTTCGATTCCACAAGCGTGGTACCGGTACCGCAAAACGGGTCGAGAACCCATTGTGTCGGCGCCAAGCCAAAACGTGTCAGGTAGTCTCGCACCAAGTGGGGGGGAAACGAAAGCACGAACCGATACCAATTGTGGGCCGGTTGGTCCTCCGGGAGAAGCTTGTTCATCTCCCCATTCGATCGGCGACGGGACGTGCTGTGCGGCATGGGCAACCATTAGGTATGGGATAAACGCTCGAAGATTGCACAAGGGGTAACACTATCACAACATGCGCACCCCTGTCAAGCGGCTGATCTTGAAATCCATACATGTTACCTTCGATACCTCCCCGACAGAACAGGAACGTGGAATGGCTGCCGAATTGGTACACGTGTAACCGTTCACAGGGGGACTGTCCCAATTTTCGCGGCACAAAGGGCGTTTTTGCCCAATGATCCACCGTTTCCGCCGCGAAAATCGGACTGTCCCCTTCGCATCGAGCGGAGAAAACAGCCCGCGCCGCCCCGTGAACGGTTACGGTACACGTTCAAAAAACAGCGCAAATTACCGAGTAAAACGCTGTTTGCGTGGGTTTCGAAAGGCCCCGGGTCCTCAGCCGCAAGCTGGCGCTCTAACCGACTGAGCTACATCCGACGTCACACAAAAGCCGTAGAATAGCTGCCGGGCCCGAAGAAGTCAACCGGGTGCCGGGCGGAAGGAAGCGGAAGCGGCAAGCGGTGGTTCCGCTACGGGGCCGCCTGCTCGTGCCGGAACGTCTCGGCGAGGAACTGGCGGTATTGGCGGTCGATTTCCGGGTAGGGAGCGTCGAGCAGGTCGGCGAGCGTCTGCGGCGTATCGCGGCCGGAATAGACCGCCGAGAGGTACTGCACCAGGGCGTCGCGGTAGATGCCGCCCTCGTAGAAGACGAGGAAATGGGTCAGTCCGGCCGCCTGGCTGTAAAGCGTGGCGATGCGGGGGCTGGTCTGAATGTCTTCCATGCCGAGGCGGGTGAACTCGGCCAGCGGGATGTAGAAGTCGTCGCGCAGGAGGCGGACGCGGGCGGCGTGCAGGCGCGGGTCGTCCAGCCCGCCCAGGGCCCAGTAGTCGCCCTCCCGGTGGAGCGATTCCATGAACAGGGCAATGCCCTCGACAATCCAGAAATTCCGGTGTTCGCCCGGCAGGGGCACCGCCCGCCTCGATTCCTGGAACAACTGGTGCGTGGCCTCGTGGTAGAGGGTCCGGTCGTCGTAGTCGTCGCCGGCGAAGAAGTACGCCCGGCGCATGTTGGGAATATACACACCGATGGAGACGTCGATGTTGGGCATTGCGGCGCGGAGCGAGCGGTTGTAATCGTCGCGGTCGCGGAAGTAGGCGACCTGGTGGCGGGGCGCCGGGGTGCGCTGCCGCTGCGCCCTGCCGCTGAACAGGGCGACGACGTCTGCCTGCGAGGCGTAGAAGCGGATGAACAACTGCTGCCAGATGGTGTACAACCGTTCGAGCTTCTCGCCCAGTTGCACGCCGGCTTCGAGGCTGTGGTTCGTTCGGATCCGGTAGTGCTCGGTTTCGATGTCCCAGCCGTTGCGGATGTCGGCCCGCTGCCGGGCATCCTCGTCGGCGGTGATCCATCGTCCGTCGTGAAAGCGCCTGCCCTGCTCGTAGCGGTGCAGGTGCCCCTTCGGCAGCCAGCCGAACCGCTCGTCCCACACCCGGCCGGAGCGGAATTGCCGCACCTCGTACGCGGTGCGCCACTCGCCCAGGTACTTCTGGTAGCCGAAGATGCGGCGGACGGCCTCGTGGGCGGGGTTCGCCCGAATGGCCGCCAGGGCGAGTTCGTACGCCAGCGACGGGCGGCGGCGCACCGCCCGCCGGGCAAGATCGTAGAACGCCGTCCCATGGCGGGTCCGGAGCTGCTGCAGTCGCCGATGCCACTGTGCCAATTCCTGCGAGGCGTCGGGCGGCAGTTCGGCAGGCCCCACCGTACGCGGCAGGTCCGGGATAAACAGCCGGTACGGGTCGGTCGGGCCCAGGACGTCGAGCGTCTGCCGGGCCTCCGCCGGAAGACCTTGTTGCGTGCACCACGCGGCCAGGTCTTCCAAATCGGTTCGATACTGCTGAAACTGCGACTCCGCCTCGCGCTGCAGCACGTCGGCGCGGCCAGCGGCAGCCGGCCCGCCGCAGGCGAAGGCGGTCAGTACGAGAAACACGCGGACGGGGGGCAAGGTTTGCCTCGCATGAAAGGCTCAAGGGTTTCAGTATACCTTCCAGTGTACCACCGATCCACCGCGGGTGCCTTAGCATGCCCGGCCGACGGGGCCTGGGGTAGGGGACGGGGCCATCTTTCGGCCGGCGTTTTTTCCTGAAAATGGCATCGGTTAGCCGAAAAATGGACCCGTCCCCCGCCAGTCCGTGAGCGGTTATGGTCCGGCCGCCCCGGATGCGGAACGCGGTTTGCACTAAGCCCGGCAAGGACCGGCGGAGGGGCTCCGTCGGGTGATGTTTTCCCATGTTCGCGGCGGCCGGGTCGAACCGGAATCGAAGCGGCGTGGCCGGAATGTGCCTTCGACTCGCCGGGACAACGCCGACTCGCCGCCGGATCCAAAACGGAGGAAACTGCGATGAAAACCGTGACCATTGAGATGCCGGAGGTCGGCCAGTGCGCAGCCACCGAGTGCGCGTACAACCGCGAGCGCATGTGCCATGCCCGCGCCATCACCGTCGGCGACGGAACCCAGCCGATGTGCGATACCGCCTATATGGCCGGCATGCACACCCGCGCCTCCATGATCGCCGGGGTGGGAGCGTGCAAGGTCGCCCCCTGCCGGCACAACAACGACTTGGAGTGCCAGGCGGACCTGATCGAGGTGGCCCTGTCGGGCGGCGATCCGACGTGCATGACGTTCGAGAAACGTTAGCGCATCGCCCACCCACGGCGGGGGTGGGGCCCGGTCGAGCCAACGATGAACCCTGGCGACTCGCCACGGCAAGTCGCTCCGCAGCGCCTCGCGACATTGTGGCACGCCCTGCGACACGTTGGTACGGCCTGCGGTGGGAAGCGCGCGGACGGCCGCCGAATGTCTCCCCGGCAGCGGTAACCGTTCACGAGGGACTGCCGCCGCCGGCCGGTAAGGGGACAAGTCCATGTTTTCGGCCATTGGTTTCTTCTGAAAAGAGCGCCGGTTAGCCGAAAAATGGACCAGTCCCCCGCCGGCCCGCTTTTTCTGATTTCGGCGCGCCGGTTGCACCATCAAACTTTCAGTAGACCCAACGGAATGGTTCCGTGGGCAAGTATTAAGGCTCGTTTCAGCAAGGAGAACTACGATGCCTCTGGCAGCCGAACGAACGATGGAGCACATTGGCGAAACTCGAGGAAGCGAGGACCACGTCCACGACCTCATTCAAACGCTCAGCCGGTGCCTGACCGGCCTGTGGCGGTACGACCAGTACATCGCCAATGCGGAAGGAAAGCCCGAACTGCAAGCGTTCTGGCGCGAGTTCAAGCAGCGCGAGCACGAGAGCGTCGGGCGAATGAAGGAACTGCTTGCGGCCGAACTGCAGAAGGAATGCGGTCCCTGTTAGGCGCCTCGTGCGGTGAACAGGCAGCGGCCCGGACCTTTCCGGGTATCAAACAGACCGGGCCCGAGGGGTCCGGTCTGGCGCTTTTCTTGGCCTTTGGCGACCGGCTGGTAGGATGGGCATTCCTGTCCGTCGGGCCAATGACGGACGGGAACGTCCACCCTGCCTTGGTTCGACGGGGGGAACGTGCCTCCTACCCGTGCCGGCGCCTTCACAGGCGGCGACCCTCGGCGAGGTGTTCCTGGAACCAATCGGCCGCCAGGCGGGCGCACTCCTCCAACTTGCCCGGCTCCTCGAAGAGATGCGTGGCGCCGGGCACGATCTCCAGAGTATGCACACACTGCATCCGCCCGGCGGCGTCGCGGTTCATTTCAATCACCGGCGCATCCTCCCCGCCCACGATCAGCAGCGTGGGCGCCTGCACCTTCGGCAGGGCGTCTGCCGCAAGGTCGGGCCGGCCGCCCCGGGAAACCACGGCCTGAATGAGCGCCGGACGCTCGGCGGCGGTGATCAGGGCCGCCGCCGCGCCCGTGCTGGCGCCGAACAGCCCGTACGCCAGCTCTTCGGTGGGGTAGTACTGCGCAAGCCAGTCGACGGCCCCGGTCAGCCGCTCGGCCAACAGCGGAATGTTGAAACGCAACTCCCGCGTCTGTTCGTCGAGGGCGTTCTCCTCGGACGTCAACAGGTCGAACAGCAGCGTGGCCAGTCCCGATTCGTTCAACCGCTCGGCTACAAACCGATTCCGGGGGCTCAGCCGGCTGCTGCCACTGCCGTGGGCGAACACCACCAGCTTCTGCGCCTGCGGCGGCATGGCCAGATCGCCCGGCAGGGTGACGCCGGCCGACTGGACGCCGGTTTCCGAGTGTTCGACGGTCTGGTGGGGAGACATGTTTTTCACCTTAGTTTCAGTTGTTCCTCGATGTCGGGTAAATAGTCCTCGCGGAAGTATTCTTGCAGCGCGCGCCGCGCGTCGTTGATTTCGTAAAGGACCTCGGTTTCGGGCCGGTTCTGAAAATCGGCGATTTCCGACGTCGAAAACCCGTGCACCGTGTGGAGCACCAGTGCCTGCCGCTGGATTCTCGGCAGGCGGGAAAGCATGCGGTCCATCGCCACCTGCTTGTTCTCCAGGTCCAGCGAGTCCCACCGGTCGGCGCTCGGCACGTCGGGCAGCAGGTCGGCCAACTCGATCGTATCGGGCGCGGTTACCCATTCGATCCAGCTATCGCGCCGCGACTCCCGCGGCTCCTCCGCAGGCTCCTCGACGGGTTCATCGAGCGACGCCTCGGACAGGGGGTGGCACCACTCGTCGAGCACCTCGTCGGCAAGCTGCAACAGCCACAGGTCCAGGGGCAGTTTCGCCGGCCGGCGCTCGAATCGGTCGTGCGCCCGCAGCAGTACCTCGTCGAGGATGTCGGCCGGGTCGGCCTCGCCGCCGTTCAGCCGCAGTTCCAACTCGCGTATGCGCAATTCGCGCCGCACGTGGGCGGCCAGCGTGCCGACCAGCGGCGCCAGCCAAGCGAAGAACACGTCGCTGCGTCCGGCGCGCAGGCACCGCTCCAACAGCGGGACGATCCCATGCAGCCCCTCGCGGCGCAGTGTCAGTTTGGCCGGCCGTTCCTCCCGCCGGTCGGCCGCGGCCAGCAGCCCGTCGATGACCCGGTCCATCGCCTCGCCGGGATCGTCGCCGGCGTGTTCCACCACGACGGTTTCGCCGGGCAGATAGAGGGCCGCCTGAATGGCCCACGGCGGCGACTCTTCCCGGGCGGCCGCCAGTTGCACCGCGGCGGGGCCGTCCTCCAATGCGTCCATACGGGCGTGCACCCGGAGCTGCCGGTCTTCCCAGCAGCGTTCGAGTTGTTCTTCCTCGTCTTTGTCGCAGTCGATGTATGCCCAGTGTACTTGCATCGTACGGGTCTCCTCCCTGCCGCCGAATCATGCCCACAGGGCCTGAACGTCCTTCGGCAAATTGCTCTTGACGTCCTCGATCTCGCCGGCGGTGACGTGGTTCTGGAGCATTTTGAACACGGCGCGGGTAACCTCCTCGGGGTCCCCGTCGACCGCCTGCACCAAGTTCTCCGAAACGCGGTTGAGGAACGACTGCACGTCGCGTTCGGTGGTGGGGGTCTTGCTCGGGTTCCACCCCTCGTAATAGATGCCCCGCACCAGCAGGGGCAATTGCGCCCCGAGGTCGGTCGCCTCCTGCACGGTCATGCGGTCGCGCAGCGCCATCAGCACCGCCCGCAGCATGCGATACAGTTGCCGCGGATCGTCGCGGTGCAGTTCGGCGTTGAGTTCCTTCAGCCAGTCCATGGTAACTTGCAGCGTGTTCTGAAATGCCGAAATGTCGGTCCAATTCATGGGGTCCTCCGCTAAAACGTCGTGGTTGGTGAAATGGAAATCCGCTCGGCCGCGAGCCGGCGGGACGGGCGTTTCGCCTTCCAAAGCAACGTCCTCACCCTCCTGCAATTCTCGCGCCATCGCTTCCGATTCGGTAACTGTCCCCTTCGCAGGCAGCGGAGAAAACTGCCACTGCCGCCCGTGAACCGTCACCCGATTCGTGCATGGGGATACCCCACCCTCGGTAGCGACCGCGGCAATGTTGCAGGCAAACAGCGTTGTGCCGTCTGCGGAACCCCGAACGAACCTCATTCGCGCCAATCTACCTTGCACCCAAAACTTGGAGCCACCCAGCAACACCCGCCCGGACGCGACAGATTGACGTGGCCGCTCCTCTTGCCGGATGGTACGCTCTTTGCTCCAATTGAGAATAGGCCGTTAAACATCGACCGAACAAGCTATCTTCTATGAAGGCGCATCATGAAGTCGAAGCTTTTCGCCGTGACCGCACTGGCGGCGCTGCTGCTCGCAGGTTGCGTCCAGGACGTGTACCAGATCGAAATTACGCCGGAGGACGGCGCCTTTCGGCGGGTGGTAACCTGTTGGCGCGAGCGCGGGCACGATCCGCCCGAACTCGCGCCGCTTCCGGAAGAACAATTGCAGCGAATCGAAGCCGCTTATGACCGCCGCCACACGGTCGATGAAGGGCCGAAGCGCCGGTTCGAAGGCCGGTTCGAGAACGCCATGCCCGACGACGTCGGCGGCGACGGCTCGTACACCCGCTGGACCACGTCGCTGGGGTCGCTCTCCTACTACGTGGAACGGTTCCGGGGCGACGACGACCTGGAGGCCGACTTGGCCCCGCGGCGCAAGGCCGCCGACACGTTGGCCGACCTCGCCGTCGGGTGGGCGGAGTCGGAACTGGCCGAGCAGCCGGGTTTTGGCGGGCTCCGCGACTTCTTGGACCACACGCTGCGCCGCGACTTGACCAACCTCGGCGTTTACGCGTGGCAAGCCGAGGCCGCAAAGGTTTACGAGGAGCAGGTGGGCGAGGAGTTCGTCGTGCGCTTTGTGCAATACCTCGTCGAGCGCGATTACCTGGGTCCCCGCGATGTTCCGGCCATCTACGCCGCCGTCGGCGACGACTTCCGCCCACTGGCCGGGCTCGTCAAACGGGTCTTGGTGCGGGAACTGGAGGCAGACGAGCCGGTTCCCAAGTCGCTCCGGTGGCTGAGCGATCCCCAACGGCTAAAAGCTTCGTTTGAGGAATATGTCCGCACCACCGACGTGTATGAAGAGCACCAGGCGGAGTGGCGCCGGGAGCACGCCGAGGACCCCGAACAGGAACCTCCAGAGCCGGCCGACGCGATAGCCCAACTGCGCGACCACCTGCTCGCGCACCGCGAGGCGCCGGCCGCCGCGGCGGTCGTCGAAGTGACCCTGGCGACCGAAGTCGAGCCGCTGGCGACCAACGGGCAGTGGGACGCCGAGGCGGGCCGCGTTCACTGGGCGCGGCGCCTGGCGCGGCACCGGGCGTTGCCGTCGGTCTGTTTCGCCGCGTGGAGTGTGCCGGAGGGGGAGGCCCAAAAAGAGCGATTCGGGAAGATCACCCTCGATGGAGCCGAACTGGCGCAATATGTACTGTGGTATGAGGCACTTCCAGACGACAAGGGCCGCCAGTGGGACGCATTCCTCGACGACCTTTCGCCAGACGACGACCTGCAGCGCCGGCTGCGCCGCTTCCGCTTCGACGGTGAGCCCGAATACCGCCCCGACCTGCCGGAAGACCAGCAGCCCGAAAGCCGTGCCGATGAGCCCAGAAGGCTCATCCTGCAAGGCCTCGGGAACAACCCATCGGTTAGATAAGATCGCAAAGGAGCCCTCCCATGTCCCTGTGTGAACATTTCGGCAACGAGTACGACAAGGCGTTCGAAATCACCCTAAGCGGGAAGACGCACACGTTCGACTGCTTCGAGTGCGCCATCGCCGTCTTGGCCCCGGAATGCGAAAAGTGCGGCGTGAAGATCATCGGCCACGGCCTGGAGGCCGGCGGGCGGTTCTTCTGCTGCCACAACTGCGCCGAGGCCGTCGGCGTACGCGGCTTGCAAGACCGGGTGTAACCGTTCACGGGCCGGCCGGGAACTGGTCCATTTTTCGGCCAACAGCCGGTATCTTCAGGGAAAGACGATGGCCGAAAAATGGACCTGTCCCCTTACCGGATGTAACCCCACGGCGGCTCCCATGACCGTATTGTTTCTCTGCGGCGACGTGATGACGGGCCGGGGCATCGACCAGATTCTCGCCCGGCCCGCCGACCCCACCTTGCACGAGCCCTACGTCAAAGATGCGCGGGGGTACGTCGAATTGGCGGAGCGGAAACATGGCCCGCTCGCGCGCCCCGTCGAAGACGCCTACATTTGGGGGTTCGCGCCGGAAGTCTTCGAGCGGGTGAAACCGGCCGCCCGCATCATCAACCTTGAAACGGCCGTGACCACAGCCGACACCTTCTGGCCGGACAAGGGAATCCACTACCGGATGTCGCCGGAGAACCTCGGTTGCATTACCGCGGCTGAGGTGCATTGCTGTACCCTGGCGAACAACCACGTGCTCGACTGGGGATACCTCGGCCTGGAGGAAACGCTGCACTCGCTGCACCGGGCGGGGCTGAAGACCGCCGGCGCCGGCCGCAACGAACCGGAGGCCACCGCCCCGGCCGTGCTCGCCACCGGGGCGGGACGCCGGGGCCTCCTGTTCAGCTTCGCCGCGCCCGACTGCGGCGTGCCGCCCACTTGGGCGGCCTCGGGCGGGCGGCCCGGCGTGGCCTTCCTGCCCGACTTCTCCGACGCCGCCGTCGCCGCCGTCGCCGCCGTCGCCCGGCGCATCGCCGCCGCACGGGCCGAGCGAGACGACCTGGTGATCGTGTCCATCCACTGGGGCGACAACTGGGGGTACGACATTTCGGCGGAGCACCGCGCGCTGGCCCACCGCCTTATCGACGAGGCCGGCGCCGACCTCGTCCACGGCCACTCGTCGCATCACGTCAAGGGCATCGAAGTCTACAGCGAACGGCTCATTCTCTACGGCTGCGGCGACCTGATCACCGACTACGAGGGGATCGGCGGCCGGGAGTCGTTCCGCGGCGACCTGGGGCTGATGTACTTTCCTGAACTCGACCCGGTGGAAGGCCGGCTGAAGTCCCTCCGCATGCAGCCGACCCAAATGCGGCAGTTGCGCCTCTGCCGTCCCTGCGACGAAGACGTCGCCTGGATGGAAGCCACGCTGAACCGGGAAGGGCGGCGGTTCGGCGCCCGCGTGCGGCTTCAGCAGGACGGCATGCTGCACTTGCAGTCAAAAGTCTGACGCCGACTTTCCGAAGTGGTAGAGTTCGCAACGGTGGGCGCTTCGGCTTCCACAATTGTCTGAGAGGTAGTAGAATGGCGGCGTGGAGGGGATCGCTGAACTGGAGGTGACATTATGTCCGCTAGCATTGAACAGCGCGTTACGGTCCTGGAACGAGAGGTCGGCGCGCTGAAGCAGGTTGTCCAGGGCCCCGGTGCCGAAAGGGATTGGCGAAAGACATTCGGCATGTCGGCCGACGATCCGGGCTTCGAAGAGATGATCCGTCTGGGTCGGCAAGCGCGCGAAGAAGCCCGAGAGAACGACTGAGATGCTGGTTTTGGACACGGACCATTAGGCTTGCATTTTACACTTTGCCGATGGGCGGCGCCCTGCCAGGCTCTTCCCATGCGACGCTTGCCGCGAATCGACGTCGGTACGCGTCTTGGTCATCGAGCTACGACCGGATACAATCGTCGATGCAGTAATCGCTCGACGCTTGCAATGGGGGCGAGCAGTCTTCGACCGGCAAAGCCGTTGGGACGGGCTCATCGTTGCCGCTTTCCGACGCCGCGGTCGAGGCCGTGGCCTCGACCGTGCAGGCATCCGCCGCCTCGTCCTCGATTCCAGGCAGCGCGGGTGGCACGACAGGCTTACGCGTCAATCCCAACCGCTTCAAGGTCCGGCGGATCGTCGACTCGTCGACTCCCAAGCGCTTGGCGATCTCCCGGTTGGAATAATCCGCCTGAAACCATCGGCGAATAAAGCCTTCTTGGCTCTTGTCCAACTCGCGACCACGCCCGGGGGGCTTCTTCGGTGTCAGACCATCGATCCCATGCTTGGCATACTGCCGCTCCCAGCGGGCCTGGGTCGACAAGCTGTGACCGAATGCCCGGCAAATCTCCTCTTGCGTGGCCACACGCGACTGGCGCAACATGAGCGCTACCA
>PWXP01000071.1 GCA_003561895.1 Planctomycetaceae bacterium
AAAAAATGGACGATGCCGATTCGTGATTGGAAGGGGGCCTTGAATCGATTTGCCATTGAGTTTGAAGGCAGGTTCCCTATGTAGCAATCCCATATCTGACACAAACTACTTTACAAACCCATGCTTTTCACAGATCACTTTAAAGATTTCTACTAGCTCAGAGGCAGAATAATCTTCAAAATGGATTTTCCTGCCAAAGCGAGACTTTAGGCCAGGGTTTGAGGCAATAAACCGAGCCATCTCATCTTGGTAACCAGCCACAATGACTACTAAGTCTTCTCGATGATCTTCCATCATCTTCAAGAGGGTGTTGATCGCTTCTTGGCCATACACATCACTTCGTCCCTCCGGCACTAGGGAATAAGCTTCATCAATAAACAGAATGCCCCCTAGGGCAGATTGCACTGCCTTGGTGGTTTTCGGTGCCGTTTGGCCCAAATACTCAGCTACTAGATCGGCCCGGTCCACTTCCACAAAATGCCCTTTGGATAAGACCCCAAACTGGCTATAGATCTCACCCAGAATTCTAGCGACGGTTGTTTTTCCAGTGCCAGGGTTGCCGGTAAAAACCAGATGCCTGGTCAGAGGAGGTCGTTGCATCCCCTTTTCCGCCCTCAATTTATACACTTGGGCAATGTTAGCCAATTCTTGAACGGTCGCTTTGACAGCATCAAGTCCGATCAGTGACTTTAGGTAATTGGAAACATCAATCTTCTTTTTTTCTTCTTTTCTTTCTCCGGAAGCTTCTTCATCAAAAGTGGCTTCTGCACCAATGGCTTCTGCAACTTCTTGAGCAAATCTACTACCTTCTTGCTTCACATAGGGGCCTAAAAGCTTACGAGCCACCTGAATAGCTGCGTCTTGAGATGGTGCCTCAGCATACATATAGCAATCTAGTATCGGGTTCTTATCTGGCTTATTCAAAAAGACATTGGCTTGTTCAGGGGTTTTCCAGGCAGCCCATAGCCAATTACCATCACCCAAGGGACATACACTGAAAATAGAATAAATAATTGACATATACACTTTACTCTCTACTGATTATTGGAATCAACTGAAATGCTCGCAACAAAGGTAAGCTCTGTCTCTGACTTTTGCCGAGGCGGTCTAAGTTGACAATACAATATTCACACCTCAATTAAACTGTCAGGATTATTTCCGGGAGAGGTTAAAAATGTGTTCGATTTGAAGGAAAGCTCAAATTATTTTGCAGCGCTAGCTCTTCTGGTTCATAACTGAGTCTATATAGATAAATACACTTTGCTATCACTAAATGGACTGAATTCTTTGTCAGACTTATAGTAAGCCTGATTTGTTGCCAGATAACCAGAAAAAGTATTCAGGAAATAGTAGATTCTGTCGCAAAGACTTTTAGATTTTCAGGAAACTCTTGAAACAAGCTGATAGATGTCTAAATAATACCAGCAAGATAGCCCTAAAAGTCTTACGACAGGAGCTTCAGAAAAATTAATTGACTACAACTTTAAATAGGTGACGGCTTAGATGCGAAGAATCTTGAACTCAGTCAATCTAGATGCAGCCTATTTAACTTCAATTTGTATAGCGTTCAAGCTGTAGAGCATAATATATTTTTTCGGCTGTCACCATACTAAAAAGCAATGCTATACCGTAGACTGCCATAATAAAAAGTATTTGAAAAAACACATTTTCAAAAGGACGAGAAATGATGATCTCTGCAGGTGAAAAAGGATTGAAAGGCTGATGTTCGAAGGTGAAGTGATTATTTAGGATATTGAAAATCTCGTTCCAGGGTGTTACAAGTGCTGTCCCTATTGCGAATGGAAGACTTACTAATATCTGAAGCCATCTAATTCCACTCTGCACTTCGGGATCGTAAAAATGACCTCTTCCATATTCTCTTCCTATTTGCTTCCGTCTTAAGTATCCTGCAAAAGTTGTAAAATAAATTAGAATTATTAAGAGGAGCAAGGTCAAAGCCAATCTTTGCTCTATGTCGGGGCAGTTGTCAAGATTTCTGAAAGTATAAAGAGTAAATAGGCTAGCAAGAAATCCCAGACAAGTATTGGCTGTTTCAAAAATACTTTTCATTTTATAATAAGACCTATTGTAAAGTTTATTTAAAGGCGATAGCTTTTCCGATTTGAATTTTCAAGCTTTTGTACCAAAGCATCTTATAAGAAGACCCATGATGAAGAAATTAGCATCTAGCTTTCCCCGATACAGTCCTATCCCAGAGGAGATGTTTTCTACGGCAGTCAAGGCTTTTGGTGATGCACCCGCTAAGCCTTGGGCAATATCCAGCGGAAATCTAAATGATGCCCTACTGTTTAGGCGAACTACAATCAAGTGGGTCATAGCATCGTAGTGGGCTGATGCCGCTTGAGGTTCTATAGCACTGGCTTTGTTAGCAGCTTCTACAGTTCGCTGGTACTTTTCTAAAAATTGACCATCATCAATCACATCAACCATGACTATTGAGCCACATGTTCTAACTTTGACGTAATTGGGCTACCTGCTTCTGAGACAAACTTCAAGACAATACGTTCTGGATCAATGCCGCCCTGAATTAGGTCTTGAGCTATCCCCCGTTCCATACCGTCATACTCAACCCATACCTGATCATCCTGAACGGTGATATAGATCAGATTTCCTCTTACTCGTCGGCCTCTTCCCAGCCCACTTGCATCAGGGCATAGCGCCCCTGCTCGTCATCAAAGGCCGTATCTAAGCGAATGTTGCCGTGGGATGGCACAAACTTGGCATAGCACTCAATCACCCGCTTCACAATGTCTCGATCTGTCTTGGTGGTATCCATGTCACTTCAGAAAGCTACTGCCTACTGCATAAAGAGACTCGGTGAAACTTTGAAGCGATCAGATAAAATTTTTGCTTCTGCCTCATTAATGGATCTTTTGCCATTCACAATCTCGGACACAACAGTGCTGGAACCAATCAAACCCACTAGATCCAAAGGCTTAGTATCACTAGCTTCTAAAATATGATTGAGAACTTCTACCGGCGATGCCTCTGGCATGGGGTAATATTCTGCCTCATAAGCTTCCACTAGCAGAACCAGTAGTTTGTACAGTGCTGTTTGTTCAGGCGTTCTATTTTGGTTGAAAGCCAACGACTCTACGATGGCTAAGGTTTGCTCATATTCTGCTTCAGTCTCAATAACTTTTGGAGTGACCTGTGAGAGCAAATCAGTATAGACAGATCGATCAAAAGTAAGGGTCATTTTTCCACTTATCCTTATCGTAATCAGCGTGGGTTAAAAAGTATTTATAGAAAATAGTTTGGTTGCTATAGTCAATTCCGACAATTAAGCGATATTTGTTTCCTTTAATGTTGAAGACAGTGAAATTACCAACAGCTTCAGCGTCTCGGTAGATTTTCCTAACATCTTCCAGATTTTCCCAGCGGGCCTTCTTAGCTACGCTATACCAGGCTTCGATCACTTGCTTTACGTCAGGATATTTAGCTACATCATTCCGCAGCTTACGAATCGAGATTAAGTGCATCAATATTGCCTAGAGGCATGCTCTTAACTATCATAGCCTTGCCAAGAGTTGGATTGAGTGCGTACCACAATATAAAACAAACCTCCTCGGTGGAGACCACCAAGGAGGTTTGAAGGATTTACCTAACTAGCAGAGCCTTAGCCGAAGCGGCTGGACGTCGAGGCTATCAGGAAGGCCGCGTAGGTGAGGATGTAACCCACAGTGAAGTGAGCTAGACCCACCAGACGAGCCTGCACAATCGACAGGGCAACGGGCTTGTCCTTCCAGCGAACCAGGTTCGCCAGGGGAGTGCGCTCATGGGCCCACACGATGGTTTCGATCAGCTCTTGCCAGTAACCCCGCCAGGAGATCAAGAACATGAAGCCGGTAGCCCAGACCAGGTGTCCGAATAGGAACATCCAGGCCCAGACGGCTAGGTTGTTCATGCCGTAGGGGTTGTAGCCGTTGATCAGCTGAGAGCTGTTGAGCCACAGGTAATCGCGCAGCCAGCCCATCA
>PWXP01000403.1 GCA_003561895.1 Planctomycetaceae bacterium
GCGATCAGAAGCACGTGAAAACTGGGCCACGAAGGGCCCTCCAAGTACGGGTCCATTCCAGGAAACGGCGACGGCATGACACACTCCCCAAGAAAACCGGTTGCTCCTGTGAAATCTCCTCTAACCCCCACTGGATTATACCCTCTTACGGCACGTCGAGGGAAACGGTCTTCTTCGCGCTTCCCCCCGCCGGCGCCCACACCCGCAGCCGAAGTTTGCGCCCGGCGCCGGGGGCGAGTTGTACCAGCCAGGTTTCGCTCGCATGCCCGCCGGGGGCCAGCGTGGGCAGGCGGCGCCGCGGGTAGCCGGTTACCAGCGATGCGCCTTCGGGCAGGTCGAGGGCGATTTGCACCGGCTGCGTTTGCCGGCTGATTTCGCCCATTTTCGGAAAGGTGGGCAATGCACCCTTGTTCACCACGGTGGCCCTCACCCGCCACACGCCCCCGCCGAGCGGCTCCGATTCCACCTCGGCAAGGCGCAGCTTCGGCAACATGCCGGCCACCTGGGCGAGGAAGTCGGCGTGGACGTCCTCCAGGCCGTCCAGTTCGGCCAGGGGCGGATTGGTGCGCCGGTACGGCTTGAAGCCGCCCACCTCGACCCGCTTGCCCGGGAAGTCGGGATGCTCGATCGGCTGCCACGGCACGAAACCGTCGATTCCCTCCCGGGCGAACCAGGCCAGGGCCCGAAGCTCCTCGCGCCCGCGCCGCTCCTCGCCGCCGTCCCCACTGCGGTTTGCGGCGGCGGATTCCTTCGGCGCGCCCTCGCTGCCCTCACCCTCGCCGGTCTCCTCCACCGGCGGCATCCACCACGCGCGCGCGCCCAACGACCACCGGCCATAGTGGAAGTAGGCCCAGTCGCTTACCGAGCCGTTGCCTTCGGGCGAGGGCGGCGCATCGGTCCCGCCGTGCAGTTCGCGGTACAGTTCGGCCATGCGGGCTAGGTGCGGGGCGTCGTCGGCAAGCAACTCCGCCTTGATCTTGCCCTGCGCCTCGGACGGTTTGCCCTGGGGAGGATCGAACAGGTTGTCCTGCGCAGTGAAGGTGAACACCAGGGCGATATTCCGCCGCTCGAACGCGAAATCGGCCACCGCCTGCGTTTCCGGCTCGCTCACCTGGAACGGTCCGGCGTCGGGTGCAAAGTACGGATAGCGGAACGTGAAGTTCCGGTCGAACGCCACCCCACCAATCGGGTCCTCGTTCAGTTGCCCGTCGCCGTCCTCGTCGATCCCCTCGACGTGCAGCGACCACCGCCCGCGCTCGCCCTTGTGCGGCTCTGCCGGGATCATCACGCGCGGATCGTCGGGGTGTTCCATGTAGCGGCCCCCCGGCTCCTCCACCCGCATGGCCGTGATCCAGCCGTCGCCGCTGAGGTCGCTCGGGGGGTCTTCATCGACGCGGCCGTCGTTGTCCAGATCGGTCGGCCGCGTGTTGGTCGTCCGCTCCTCGAAGGGGGGGATGAAGAAGAACTCGCAGGCGTCGGGCGAGGCGCGGGGGATGACGTAAAAGGTCACCCGCTCCAGCAGCCGCGCGGTTTCCTTGTCGGTTTCGGCCCGTTCGACGAGCCGGCGGGCCACGCGCACGGCCAACTCGCTGCCGAAAAGCTGCGTGGCGTCCAGGCCGCCGAGCACCAGAATTCCGGGCCGCTGGTCCACCTTCCCCTTACCGATCGTCAGCAGGAACACCTCGCGCCCTTCCCGCGTGCGCCCCAGGGCCGACAGCTTTGCCCAGGGCGACCGGGCAACCTGTTCGAGCTGGATCCGCAGGGTGTCGAAATTCGCGTACCCCTCAATGGCGGCACATGACGCATCCCCGACGGCGGGCCGCGGCTCGAATACCAGGCCCAGGAACACGGGCGCGAACAGGATGAATCGGATGTTTCGTGGCAAAGTCGTCACGGCCCCCTCCTTGTGGGGTTCGGCGGTGCTTCGAGGACGTCTCACTATACCAGTATACGGGACGGGCACCTCATCCTCCGCTCGCAGAACGGACATGTAAGGGCAATCATGGTTCCCCGCCCAACCGTTGTGGACAAGGCAAGCATTTACGCCGCCCGGGCTTGGCTATATTGCCAGCCATGGCAACCGGGCCACTCGGGCGCGCCTGGGGCACAGCCTCCGGGAACACGTCGGTGTGCCGCGCATCGCCATGAATCCGTTCGGCCAGCGCTTCGAGCAGCAGGACGAATCGGGGGCCGGGAATCACGGCGTAGTCGGCGTGCAGCGCGTACACGCGGCCCCGGGCGACGGCTTCGATCTGGGGGAACCGCTCCCAGTCGGCCATCGCCTCCTCGGCCCGGCCCGCAGCGCGGCCGGCCGCCAGGTCGATGATCACCTCCGGGGCGATGCGAATCATGCCTTCGACCGACACCACGGGATACGGGATGGCCGGGCCGCGGTAGGCGTTTCGCCCGCCGGCCATGGCGATCAGCTCCTCGAAGTACACGTCGCGACCCGCCACGTACACGTCCTCAATGCCGCCCGTGCCCACCGCCCGCTCGATGACCACCAGCACGCTCGGCCTCGGCAGGCCCTCGGTGCGCCGCCGGACCGCGCGAATTCGGGTGCGAAGGTCGCCGACGAGTTGCTCGGCGCGCGCGGCGGCGCCGCACCGGCCGCCGAGCGTTGCGATGGCGTCGAGGATCTGCTCGACGCTGTTGTCGCTGACGGTTAGGGTTTGCACGCCCAATTTGGCGAGTGCCTCGGCGATGTCTTGCTGCTCGGCGAGCAGGGCGACCAGGTCGGGCCGCAACCGGAGAATGGCTTCAACGTTTGGGTCCAGGTGCCCGCCCACGCGCGGCAGTTCGGCCGCCGCCCCGGGATAATTGCAGTAGCGCGTAACGCCCACCACCCGATCGCCCAGTTCGAGTGCGAAAAGCATTTCGGTAACACTCGGCGCCATCGAGACGATTCGCCGGGGGGCAACGGCGGGTTCGTCCACGGGCCGCGCCGAGCGCAGGCTTGCCTTGCCAGCCCAGCTTCCGGCGAACACGGCCAGCACCGCGCCGACCAGAAGCGTTTTGGCAACTGTGGGGCTAATGGATCGCATCGTTTTGTCCTCTACGGCCCGCCTGAACGGTGACCGGCCGGTTTGCGCACCACCATCATAATTCAATGGCCCGCTTAAAGGGGTAAAATTGGTATTGCACTGGGGAGGACAGATTTGGTATACCTCGCGTCCCGCGCCGTATTACTGCATGGATGCGAGGGTACCATTATGTCGCATTGTTGGTCGGAGTCCAAATTTCAGGAAATCCCGTTGGTGTCTGTGACGAGGAATTGCCCGGCGTGTGCGTGTGCAATGCGTATCAGCAAACACCGCCGCCGCCGCCTCTACACGCTGGATGGCCCCATTTGCTTGATCCTCAAACGGCTCCGTTGTCCAAACGACGATTGCACCATATCCGGTACGTTTGGTCCAGAGCAAGAGGCGGACTACGCGCTTCCCCGTTGGCTGATCGGTTGGAACGTATTCTGCTGGATTGGTCATCGACGCTTTGCCAGGCATTGGGCCATACCGCAGATCCGCAAGGAACTGGAAGATTCCTATGGCATTTGCCTTTCCGATGACGCGATTGAAGACTATACAGAGCAGTATCAGACGATGGCGGCCGCCTACTGGCAAGACATGAAACAACTCGACGAGCCATACGCCGACACGGATACGATCATCCTTTCGATCGATGGACTCCAACCGGAAAAGGGCCATGAGACGCTCTATGTCGTTCGCGAACTAACTCGTCGGCGCGTCCTGTTTGCCGAACCATTGCTTTCCAGCGCCACCGCGGAAGTTCGACGCCTGCTTGTTCGGGCAAAAGAGCTTGCTCAGGCCATGAACAAACGGGTCGTGTTGTGGATGTCGGACAAGAAGGACGCGTTCGTCACATGCATTGCGGAGGAATTCCCGGGCGTACCTCATCGTTATTGCGAAAACCATTTCTTTCGCGATCTGGCTAAGCCGGTGCTGGAAATGGACAGCACGGCTAAGAA
>PWXP01000345.1 GCA_003561895.1 Planctomycetaceae bacterium
AAGCTGGTGGTAATCGGCCGCCGCCCTTGCGCAAGCATTGCCCGATAGGCGGCATGGGCCGCGGCGTGCCACTGGTCCGTATCGTCCCAGACGGCGATCATGCCCACGGTGTCCAGAAAAACTCCGTTCATGGCTGATGCTCGTTATGGCGGGCCGCCGTGTCGGTATGTCCCGAGCTGTAGCGCCTGCCAAGAATCTCGTAAATCTTGCCCAGTCCTTCAGGCATGCAAGCGTGGGGCGGCTCGGACGGTTCCGCGATGACCCGCGGTTCGAACTGCACCGCCGTGCCGTCCGGCAGATCGACCGGCTCGACCGGCCGGAAGACGCCGTTCTCGTAAATGGCATGGATGGTTGAACTCATCGATCGGCTCCTTTTCTTTCCTCCATTGTAATCGCCGCTGGGGCGTCGGCAACCCCCGTGAACACCAGCGACAGGCCTGGCGATGCGCTACGATAATGTAGTAGGCACACGCCGTGTGCCGTCGTCACGATAATGTAGTAGGCACACGCCGTGTGCCGTCGTGGGTTACGGCACACGCCGTGTGCGGTCGTGGGTTACGGCACACGGCGTGTGCGGTCGTGGGTTACGGCACACGGCGTGTGCCTCCTACAATGCACTAGGCTGGTCCCAACCCTTGATGCCCGTGCCAATTGACGCCATACTGCGGGCAGCCGGAGGACGAAACTCGGCTCCATGCCGTGTGGTCGTCGGGCAGTTGCCCGGCGAGACCCTATATCCGCCGGCAATTTTTTGCACGGGCGCCGAGTGTCAGCGGCTTTGGCGACGAGTTCGCATTGTCCGAAATCCCGCCGACAGCGAAGCAAGCATTCCGCTCCCTAGGCGGGGTCCCGATATTGGTCGGGCGGCAGGATGCGCGCTTGCTTCGCGAGTTGGCTTGCCAGATACTCTGCCGTAGTACGATCGTCCTCTTTGTAGGGCAGTCCGGAAATGTTGGCGTGCGGTGGGGCATCGACGGCAACATCCAACTGCATGTCACGCACCTGCCCGACGTGCAACGATGCTACTCCGTAGCATTCTCTCAGAGTTTCGTGGCACGAACGAGGCGATTCGATGTCAACAGATAGCCCGTCGGCGTCCTTAGGTGGCGGGCGCCGGATAAAGGCGGAAGGCAAGACACGGTGATTCGCCCGATCGATCCATCGCTTTTTCGCCATGGCTCGATACACGATCGCCGAACAGAGTAGTCTTTCCATGGTCCGCCGCAGTCGGTAGGCGTCACGGCCTCTACTTGATCCAGCGCAGCCAGTAGGCAAGACGCTTCGGTGTCACATCTTCGGTCGCGTAGTCGTCGCCGACCTCATGATAGACGTATGCCTCATTGTCCTTTGACGCTGGAACAACCAAATGCACGCTTGCCTCGGGCCGCACCCACTCAATTCTCACACCACCCTCGGAGTCCGTTGAGACACAGCCGGAGGGAATCCTCCGCTGCTCACAGTGCGCTTCAATCGCCGCATCAACCAGAAGGCCCACCGACCTATCGAAAGCGCCCCGTGTCGGCCTAAGGCGTCCGTACTCATCCTCCTCTTCCGGCTCGTTCCATAACTCGACGAGTTGGCTGACAATTGGCGAAAGATGGAGGACCCCAGCATCTGCAAGTTGCCGCCGTTCGGGCGAGATTTCATCTGGCGTCGCGCGAGGATCGTCTTCGGCGACTCCTGCGCTCTCGAACGACGCTATCGCGCGCCGTTGCCACGCCTGAGACTCCGCCTTGCCCGGCTGGAACACGGCGCGTTCATCCGTTGTTGTTGGCATGGTCGTTTTTCCCTGGAAAATACTTCGTGATGATCGATTCAGCCTCTTCACCAGCCATCGCAAAAAATGTTCCAATCTTATCTGCGTCGAACTGGCGCTCCTGAGAGTCGGTGGCCAAGGTGTTCAGGTCCTGAGTCGCCAGGATAGCCGGAGGCGACTCCGATTCAACGGATCGGCATTGGCACCGCACCCAACTGTTGATTCGAAAGTCCGCTCCTTCATAGACGGGGGCGTACTCCTTGTGGTTGTGAATCTCAAAAGTCGACGACCGATCAAAGGGCTCCTTCTGGCTCTCCTCGTTACAGAACCTCCGTATCAACGTCAGGGCTGGGTTGTCGTTCGGGCAGACGCGCTGCACAACCAAGCCGAGCCGTCGGACCCCCACATTCGTCTCGCGGACATAATGTTGAAGAACTGGGACACACTTGTCGAGGGCCTCACGCAGCGTCACCGAGGCTTCCGGACCGGTCGCCTTCCAGACACAGTTGAAGCGTCCCCGGCCCGCGTTCACCTCTTGGGAACCATCACGGCTCTTGAGCACAACTGCGGGGAATTCCGGAGGGACATCCTGTGGAACCGGCAGCACCTGCATGTCGCCGCTGAAACGGTCGCCGAATTGACGCATGATCGTGGCCACGACCCGGCTTCCGACAAACGCGGAATGATCGGGTGTGAAGATCACCGTTTGCACGGAATAGATCGTAAACTCTTTCCACGTAACCATGTTGCGCCATTCACCTCCACTAATTATACCTCTCACGAGGGGCCGCGTCAACGCCGGCTCTCCACCGTGTGCGGCAATGGATATTTGCCGCACACTCTCCACTATTATGCTTCATTCGTCCTCGGAGGGCCAGGGAGTGCAAGAATACACCGGGCGGTCGGGAACCTTACACTGGCCACCAAATGGCATGGATGGTAGAACTCATTTCGTCTGGTCCCAACCCTTGATGCCCGTGCCGATCAACGGCATCCTGCATCCAGCCGGAGGACGAAACTCGGCTCCATGCCGTGTGGTCGGGCGCGCGAAAGCGGGCCGGCCCTATATCCCCGGCGCCGTTTTTCATAATGCCCGGCCTGCCCCTCAAGGCTACTATCCAATCGAAGTTCGCCGGCGATTGAGCATGAGCAGGTCGCCGAGGCGAAGGTGGCAAGGCAGCGCGTCTTGCCGGTCCGATCGAGGAACTCGACCTCGGCGCCGTCGGGCGGGAGCAGTCTGCAAAGTCATTCGGTTGGCGACGCCAATTCTCTCGAACAGCCCACCCCCCCAATTGCAACCCCTGGGTTCGCCGCAGGAACAATCGCCCGCTCGGCCACCGCTTGGCGCACCGCCTCGCGCACCTCAAGGAAGTCGACGCCCCCGCCCGACCCTGCGTCGGCGGAGCGATGATTGGCCACTACCCCCGCCCGACGCAACTGGCGTGCCCACCTGCTCCAACCGGGCCTCCATTTTTTTGGGTGTCAATTTTCCGGTTTTGCACATTCAACCCCCCACTTTTACCCCCTGGCTGCTCCGCAGGAACAATCGACCCTTTCGGGTCATCGGCGTGTTACCGTTTACAGGCCCGTTCGGGAGTGGACGTATGTATCAATATCCAAGCCTAGCCGATCGGACTCCGGATTGCAAGGCGAAAAAACGGGCCAAAGAATCGAAATCCCTGCCCGGCAGGGGGTGACGCGCTGCTGGTTTGCGCCGAAGCACGGCCGCCGCGCCGCCGTTTTCTTGCCCCGGAAACAAGACCCAAAGACCCAAAAAAAAGACTCCCGTCCCCTTTTCCTGCCCTAATGGTAAGGCGACAGTCAATCGTCAACAAGGGTACCGTCGCGATTGCGCACCCAGCGCTTGATTTCGACGAAGGAACGATACCGCTCGGCTGCCTTGGAAGCCTCTTGGCGCTCCCGTTCATTTCCCGGAAGCTTCTTGCACTCCGGGAAGGGCTCGTCAAGCACGGCGCAGAATTCCATCCATTTCATTACGACCCCGTCCTTCGGCACGACCTCGAAGTGGCACTGATTGGGGATGTCATCGACCGGCTTGTATTGGGCAACCAGCACGAAACTCAGAATCTGCGAGCTGTTGATGGCGCCCAGATCCAGGATTGCGACATGGTAGTACTGCTCGGCTCCGGGCTGCAGCGCCAAGGAACACTTCGCCGAATGCATGCATGTTGCCAGATTGACCGACATGGCGCCC
>PWXP01000173.1 GCA_003561895.1 Planctomycetaceae bacterium
AGCAGCGCAGAAAGCGGCGATAAATCGCCGCACTCCAAAGCGGTTAGATCGGATCGTAGTCGTCGCGGACCTTGACCCTATCGGTGCGGAAGCTGTAGATGGTACGCACTTGCGCCCGCGTTGCCGTCCGTTCGAACCAGGCTGCCGAACACCAGCGATACTGAGCGGCCACCGGCACGAGGCCGTGCTTCACTGCGTTCTGATGCACGTAGTTCAGCCGCGCGAGGTACGACTTCTGAAACGTCAGCTCCGTGTCCCAGTAGTTGTGCCACACCGCACGTTCGGGTGCACCGTCGAGTCGGTTCAGATCGACCGCCGTCCGGCCGTGCAACGTCTTGGCGACGTCCTTGACCGACAACGCACCGGGTTCGGCATGGGCGACAAAGTGGTAATGGTTGGAAAACACCGCCCACGCCTCCACCCGCCATCGAAACTCCTTCAGAACCTCCAGCAGCGCCGTTTCCAGCAGGTCGAGCCGCTCGGCGCCCTGGAATCGATGCTGCTTGTGAAGTGTACCGCCGGTAACGATGAACGTGCCATGGCGGCTCAAACGATGCAGGGGCGCGTGCGGCCAATCCTTCGTTCGGCGTGGATTGCCGGGGTTCTCGCGCAGAGGCTCCTGTAAGCCGTCGGCGGCGTGCTGCGCCGGTCTGCCCGATTCCAGCAACTCCAAGAGGCGTTCGACGTGATGCAATTGGCCGCCGGGCAACGCGCGAATGCGCCGAATAAGCCGATTGTGCCGTTCGTCTCGCATGGCAATCCCCTCAGCAAAGGGCCAGTAGGATGGCTTGACGTTACCCTATCGCATGAAAGGAAGCCAGCCCCCGGCGCCTGGTTCGGCTATGCACCAGCGGTTGACCCTTGGAGTGCGGGAATTTATTCCCGCTTTTCTTCTATACCCACGCCCCCCGGCCGTCGGGTTGCAGGCCGCGACTGGGCTATAGCAGCGCAGAAAGCGGCGATAAATCGCCGCACTCCAAAGCGCCTTTGGAGTGCGGGAATTTATTCCCGCTTTTCTTCTATACCCACGCCCCCCGGCCGTCGGGCTGCAGGCCGCGACTGGGCTGAAGCAGCGCAGAAAGCGGCGATAAATCGCCGCACTCCAAAGCGCCTTTGGAGTGCGGGAATTTATTCCCGCTTTTCTTCTATACCCACGCCCCCGGCCGTCGGGCCGCGACTGGGCTATAGCAGCGCAGAAAGCGGCGATAAATCGCCGCACTCCAAAGCGCCTTTCGAGTGCGGGAATTTATTCCCGCTTTTCTTCTATACCCACGCCCCCCGGCCGTCGGGTTGCAGGCCGCGACTGGGCTGAAGCAGCGCAGAAAGCGGCGATAAATCGCCGCACTCCAAAGCGCCTTTGGAGTGCGGGAATTTATTCCCGCTTTTCTTCTATACCCCCGCCCCCCGGCCGTCGGGTTGCAGGCCGCGACTGGGCTAAAGCAGCGCAGAAAGCGGCGATAAATCGCCGCACTCCAAAGCGCCTTTGGAGTGCGGGAATTCATTCCCGCTTTTTTTCTATACCCACGCCCCCGGCCGTCGGGTTGCGGGCGGCGACTGGGCTGAAGCAGCGCAGAAAGCGGCGATAAATCGCCGCACTCCAAAGCCCTTTGGAGTGCGGGAATTTATTCCCGCTTTTCTTCTATACCCACGCCCCCGGAAGCGGGGTTGCGCGCCGCGACTGGGCTCAAGCAGCACGAAAGCGGCGATAAATCGCCGCACTCCAAAGAAACCATTTGCCTCATGAGAATGGGCAACCTATTGTTTTTCACCGGACCCTTGGTGCCTCGAAAGGGAACGCGACAGCACACCTGCCATGAACACATGCCTCCTTGTAGCCGACGATGACCCGCTGATGCGGACGCTCGTGGCTGTTACCTTCACCGACGTGGCCGACGTGGTTGAAGCCGCCGACGGAACCGAGACGCTGCACCTGCTACGGGAAGCCCGGTTCGACCTACTGTTGCTCGACTGGGACATGCCCGGCGCCAACGGCCTCGAGGTGCTGACGGCCATGCGCCGCATGGGGTGCGACACGCCCACGATCATGGTGACGGGCAAGAACGAGCGGGGGGAGGTGATCAGGGCCATTCAGGCCGGGGTGGCCGACTACCTAGTCAAACCGTTCGAGAGCGATGCCCTTTACGCCAAGGTGAAAAAGCTTTGCGCGTTCGTGCCGGCCCGCAAACCACCGGCCCCCAACGATACGACGCATGCGATTGACGAGGAAACACCCCATGCTGAAGACGCCGTGTTTCCGTAAGATTTCGCCGGCAGCAGCCGTTGCCCTGGCGGCCATCCTGGCCGGCGGAGCGATACTTGCCTGGTGGGCGGCAGCCCAAGCCGCGCTGCCCGCAGGGCTTGTACGGGCCTTGCTGGTCCTACTGATTGTGTTGTTCGGATTCGTCTTCGTCATGCTGCGCCGCACCGATGCGGGCATCCGCGCCCAGCAGGCGGAATTGCGGGAAAGCGAGCAACAATCCAAGGCGCTGTTCATGGACTCGCCGGTATCCATTCTCATCCACGACCGGGACACCGGCGCGATTGTCGATGCCAACCCAATGGCATGTTCCCTGTTCCACAGCGAGCGCCAATACCGCGCGATGGTCGAAAATGCGAACGATATTGTCTATTCACTCACACCCGAGGGCACCTTCCGATACGTGTCGCCCAACTGGACTACCATGCTCGGACATGATGTCCGTCAGGTGGAGGGCTGCAACTTTGCATTGTTTGTCCACCCGGAAGATGTCGCAACCTGCCAGGAGTTCCTGGAAAAGGTGCTTACATCGGGACAAAAACAATCCGGCGTGGAATATCGGGTGCGCCACACAGACGGCTCATGGCGATGGCACACGTCGAACGTGTCGGCTCTGCGCGACTGCGAAGGGCGCATAACTTCGCACATCGGCATCTCGCGCGACATCACTGATCGCAAGCAGATGGAGCAGTCGTTGCTCGCCGCGAACGCGGAACTCGAGCAAACCGTCGAGGCGCTCGAGTCGGCCAATTGCGCCCTGGAGGAGTTCAACCACCTTGCAAAATCGGCCACCCGCGCCAAGAGCGAGTTCCTGGCCAACATGAGCCATGAAATTCGCACGCCCATGACGGCCATTCTCGGATTCGCCGACGTGTTGCTCGGCGAGCCGGGCATCGACCGCGCCCCGCCTGAACGGGTCGAGGCCATTCGCACGATCCAGCGCAACGGTAAATACCTGCTGCAGTTGATCAACGATATTCTCGACCTGTCCAAGATCGAGGCCGGCAAGCTCCACGTCGAGCGCACCACCTGCTCGCCCGGCCAAGTGCTCGACGAGGTCGCGGCGCTGATGCGCGTGCGGGCCGACGCGAAAGGCCTGCCGTTGAAACTGGAATACGCCGGCGGCATTCCCGAGGTCATCCAGTGCGACCCGTTGCGGCTGCAGCAGATCCTGATCAACCTGGTGGGTAACGCCGTCAAGTTCACCGAAACCGGCAGCGTCCGCATGGTCGCTCGCCTGCTGCGGCCTCCGGGCAAGCCCGCGCTGCTGCAAGTCGAGGTGATCGACACGGGCATCGGGCTGACGGCCGAGCAGGCGTCGAGGCTGTTCCGGCCTTTCAGCCAGGTCGACTCGTCCACCGCGCGCAAGTTCGGCGGCACCGGGCTGGGGCTGACCATCAGCAAGCGGTTCGCGGAACTGCTCGGAGGCGATATTGCCCTTCACAGCGAGCCGGGCAAGGGGAGCACGTTCAGTGTCACCGTCGAGACGGGCGACCTCGAGGGCGTCCGGCTGCTTGACGGCCCCACGGAAGCGGTAACGCCGGCCGCCCCAGCGCCCGCGGCGGGCAACGCAGCCCCGCCCCTTAGGCTCGACGGCCGCATCCTGCTGGCCGAGGACGGGCCCGACAACCAGCGGCTGATTGCCTTCGTGCTCAAGAAGGCCGGCGCGGAGGTGACCGTGGCCGAGAACGGGCAGGTTGCCCTCGACG
>PWXP01000240.1 GCA_003561895.1 Planctomycetaceae bacterium
GAAAGCCGACCACCTCCTCGATCGCGCGGATGTACACCTCCGTCTTGCCGCTGCCGGTAACGCCGTGAACCAGGACGGTCTGGTGCTCCCGCGAATGCAGCGCGTCCAGGACGGCGCCGAGGGCCGCCTGCTGCTGTCGATTGGGCACAATGTCCGGCCGCTGGATGGGGGTCGCGGCGGCTCCCGGACTGTCTCGCCGCACGCGCCCCGTCCGGGCGGCAATGAGCCCCCGGCGCCGCAGCGCTGTGATGGGCGCCTGGCCGCAGCGGGCCAGCCGGGCCAGCTCGCCGGGGGTGAGCGGGCCTTCCGACCCGGCCAGTACGCGCATCACCGCCTCCTGCTTCGCCGCCAGTTTCAGTTCCTTCAGGCGGCCGGTGACCTCCGGCGGCACGTGGAGCAGGGTGGTCAGCCGCGTGCCCGCCCGGCCCCGCACGCCCGCCGGCAGCACCGCCTCGAGCACTTGGCCCCATTCGCAAAGGTAGCGGTCGGCGATCCACCGGGTCAGCCGCAGCATGGCGGGGCGGAGCAGCGAGCGGGCATCGACCTGCTCGGCGATGGTCTTCAGCCCGCGGCCGGCCGCCGCCCGCTCCGCCAACTCGGTACAGTAGCCCACTTGCGGCCGGTTGCCGCGTCCGAACGGCACCTCGACCCGGCAGCCCGGTTCGAGCGTTTCGCGCAGCCGGTCGGGCACGGCGTAGTCGAACGGCCGTCGCGGGCCGGTGGGGAACACCACGGTGGCCACGAGCCGCGACTGCTGGGCGTCGAGTTCCCAAGGCGCCGGTTCGGTGTCGAAAAGCTGCTGCTGGCGGGGCATGGGGTATGGAATCTGCGGGGTGTTCCACTGCGGAAGGCGATATCCTAGATTAGTGAATATCCCATCGCCCGGTCACGCTTGCAAGGTGCGTTGGAGTTCACAATAAGGTTCCCTATGCGATTAGGACTGCTCGGCGGAAGCTTCGACCCGGTGCACTTCGGGCATCTGTTGTTGGCCGAGTGCGCCCGGGAACAGCTTGGGCTCGCCGAGGTTTGGTTTCTGCCGGCGGCCGGTGCCCCACACAAGCGGGGACAGGAGCAAACCGATATCGCGCTTCGGTTGCAAATGCTCGAACTGGCCACCGCCGGCAATCCGGCGTTCCGCGTATCCGACATGGAAGCACGCCGCGGCGGCACCAGCTTCACCGTCGACACCCTGGAGACGCTGCACACCGACGAGCCCGAGCGCGAATTGGTATTCCTCGTCGGCGCCGACATGCTGCACGACCTGCCCCACTGGCGCCGTGCGGAGCGGGTATGCCAACTGGCCACCATCGCCGCCGCGCGGCGGCCGGACGTAGCCGAGCCCAACTTCGACTGCCTCTTGGCGATTGCCGGCGTCGACCGGGTTGCCCATTTCGCCCGGCACCAGGTGGAGATGCCCGCCGTCGATTTCAGCAGCAGCGACATCCGAGCCCGCGCCGCTGCCGGCCAGAGCATCCGGTACCGCACCCCGCCGGCGGTGGAGCAGTTCATCGCGGTGCAGCGGCTTTACCGATAAATGGCAAGCTACGCACTGCGCCGCACATTGAGCAATTCGCGAAGCTCGTGGGGCATTGGCAGCCTGGGGGCTTCAGGGTCGTGGCGCAAAGCGTCGACGACCTGGTCGAGTTGATCGGCCGTGCCGAGCGCCAAGTCGATCAGCAGCAGCTTCCGCCCTTTCAGTACGCAGCCGCCCCCGCCGCTGCCGCCGAACCACTCGTGGCGAATGTCGTAGCCTAAGCGCGCTGCCAGATTTAAGGCGTGTTCAAGAGTTTCCGCCGTGTGCATCCACGCACCTCCGGGGTTCTGCTTCCTGTTCAAGGAGCCGATGCCGCCGGAAATGGTGGTTCCGGCCTGCTACGGAAAAAAATCCAAAGCTGCCGCAAGGAAATAAACCAAAGCGGCGTCGAGCCGCCGTACTCCATAGGCGCGGCGGGATTATAACCCCTTCGGTTTTAGTCGCCTAGTCGAGTTCGACGATACGGGGAAAGGGCCTAACTTGTTTAGCCACTTAGAGTTAAGGCAAGCACTCTCGGCAAGAGAGCAAGAAACTGCACGCTTTGGCAAACCGGGGCAACCGGGGGCCTTGCACAACGCACGTTTCTCTCGCAGCCGAATAGTGCCGGTGTCGCTGCGGAACCGTCGACCGCCTGGGAACTTCCGACCGCCGCGCAAATCGCCCATAGCCCCGGAAACGGCTACCCCCAACGAACGAGGAGCCAAACGTGGAACACCCCGAATCTACCGATCCCGCCGCGCCCGAACAGCAGGTCGAACTCCTCAAGCAGCGCCTTGCCGAGGCCCAAAAGCTCACGGCCCTGGGGGAACTGGTGAGCACCACCACGCACGAGTTCAATAATGTATTGATGACCATCATCAACTACGCGAAGCTCGGGCTGCGGCATCGCGACGCGGCTACCCGCGACAAGGCGTTCGAGAAGATTCTCGCGGCGGGCAACCGCGCGGCCAAGATCACCAATACCGTACTCGGCCTTGCCCGAAATCGCGCGGCCGGCCAGGAGCCGACCGACCTGACCCGGCTGATCGAAGACACGCTGCTGCTGCTGGAACGCGAGATGAACAAGTACCGGATTCGGGTGGAGAAGCAGTTCCGTCCCATCCCCGAAGCCCTGGTCAACGGCAACCAGGTTCAACAAGTGCTCCTGAACCTGCTGATCAACGCGCGGCAGGCGATGCCCGGCGGCGGCCGACTATTGATCAAGCTCAGCCACGACCCGGAGGGTGACATGATCGATCTGGTGGTGCGCGACTTCGGTGCGGGCATCCCGGCGGACAAGCTGCCGCGCATCTTCGACGCGTTTTACACCACCAAAGCCGGGCCGGACACCAGCGGGAAGGGCGGCACGGGCCTGGGGCTTTCGACCTGCCGCGACATTATCGAGTCGCACCGGGGCCGCATTCGCGTCGACAGTACGGTGGGCAAGGGGACGGCATTCACCTTGAAGCTGCCGCCAGCCCGGCCGTCCGGCACGCCGGCCGCCTTGGGCGCCCCGGTCGCGCATCAACTCGGCATGGCCGATTCGCCAACCGTACCGGGCTGACCGTTCAGTAGCCGACCACCGGCGCCGCCGTTACGGAGCGGCCGGCCGGCATGCCGAGCCGCTCGTGCAAGTGACCAAGGATGGTCTGTTCCAACAACGGGTCGCGGCCCTTGGGAATCCAGCCCCGGTGGATTGGCTGGTCGGTGACCGGGTCGACAACCCTTTCGAGCGATTCGTCGTAGCGCAAGGTGGCCGCGCCGGCCGTGGCGCGGGCGGGTTGCCGTACGTCTTCCAGTTCCTTGTACACGGCCACCTCGACCAGAAACCCGCCCTGCGCAGGAATAACGCGGACGATCGCAAACCGCCGCATCGACTGGAGGGTGTTTTCCAGTCGCTCATAGCGGCCAACCCCATCGCGGCGCCACGGCTCCAGCATCGTCGGGCTTCCCCGCGGGAAGGTTTCCAGCCTGCCTTCAGTGAATATCTTGCCGATCTGTCGGACCGGCTCCTCGTATTGGAACTCGGGGAAATAGTCGTCTACCACGTCGGCCACGGTTTCCCACAACAGCTCATGGTCGGTCACTACCACGTGGGAAGGGTTGCTGAAGGTAGCCCTAGCTAGGACGCCGGGCGCCACGGACCCCGATGGAACGGTCCACGGCTCGGCCGGGGCGCAGCCGAACGAGAGCAGTGCCAGCAATGCTATCTCAACAAGACGGAGCATACGGTGCTTTGCGACGGGCTTCTCCGTTTCGAGGTGCAGGCCGCGGCAAGGTAGTAGCCACTTGCCGTGTACCCTTTCAGGAATCAAGCTTGCCCGCACCTGGAAACCAAAACGCCTTGAAACGAGGGGCGCACGCCGCGGTCCTCGCGACCGGGCGGCGTAGTTTCGCCAAAACCCCCGGCCAAGGCAAGACCAGTGATTTGGAGCCCTGTGATTTGGAGCCC
>PWXP01000394.1 GCA_003561895.1 Planctomycetaceae bacterium
AACCCAATAACCTACCGAATTGCGTGGGATAGGCTTCCAGCCTGTCGCCGGAAAAGACAGGCTGGAAGCCTATCCCACGCTTGAAGTTCCCGGTAGTTTATTGTTTTACACCGCCTAAGCCGCGCTGCGAGACACGAATGCGAGACACGAAGATACGAACTGCGTGAACGATGGTTATTGAAGAGGAAATCCTGCCGTTCTTCCAATGGCTGCCCGGGGGGCTGACCCATTGGTTGCTGATCGTCGGCAGCGTCGCCCTCGCGGCCCTGGTGCTCGGCTGGCTGGTTTCAGCGTTGCGGCACGGGCCGGGCTCGGCACTGCGCATGATGAGCCGGACCGTAGCCGAGGCGTGGGACGACATTGCGAGTATGTCGGCGCGCCGCGTGGGGGCCCTGGCGTGGCTGGCCGTGAAGGAGTCGATCCGCCGCTGGGTGATCGTCGTGTTCGGCGTCTTCATTGTCATCCTGCTGTTCGCCGGCTTCTTCCTCGACCCGGCCAGCACCGACCCGGCCCGGCTGTACCTCAGCTTCGTGCTCACCTCGACGATGTACCTCATCCTGCTGCTGGCGCTGTTCCTCAGCACGCTGAGCCTGCCGGCCGACATCCGGAACAAGACCCTGCACACGGTGGTGACCAAGCCGGTTCGGGCGAGCGAGATAGTGCTGGGGCGGATGCTCGGCTTCGCGGCGGTGGGCACCGCCATGCTGGCGTGCATGGGCGTGTTGAGCTATTTCTTCGTCCTGCGGGGCCTCAGCCACACCCACGAGATTTCGCCTCGGCAGTTGGAGCGGCTCCGGGCGTCGTGGCAGGACCAGATGGCCGGCGGCAAGCCGGCGCCGCCGGTGGAGATTGAAACGGAGCCGGCCCACGGACACCGGCACACGCTACGGGTCGACCCGATCCGGCGCGACGCCGACCGGCGCGAGTTGATCCCCCGCGGCCGCGTTCGCACCGATGCGGCCCGCGGACACTGGCATGAGTTCTCCTACCGCGTGCCGGACGGCACGCTGCGGGGCGACGCGGAGGGGCCGCTGGAGTACGCCGTCGGCCCCCCCGAGGACCGCTTCGTCGCCCGCGTGCCCATCTACGGCAAGCTGCGGTTTAAGGACCCGGCCGGCGATCCGGCCGAGGCGGGCGTGAACGTGGGCAGCGAATGGGCGTACCGCAGCTTCATCCAGGGCGGCACCCTGGCTTCGGCCATCTGGACGTTCGAGGGCGTTACGCCGCAGCGTTTCCCCGAGGACCGGTTCCCCGATGGAATCCCCATCGAGTTGACCATCGAGGTGTTTCGCACCCACATGGGCGACGTCACCGGCGAGCACATCCTGCCCATCCATGGCAGCCTGATGGTAGGCAACCCGGCCACGGGCCGACAGGTCGAGGTCCGCATCTTCCCGGCCAGGGAGCACGCCACCGATTCGCAAATCATCCCGCGCCAACTGACCCGCGCCAGCGACGGCCGCACGTTCGACCTATTCGAGGATTTTGTCGACGAAGGCAGGCTGGAAGTGTGGATCCGGTGCATCGAGCCGGGGCAGTACTTCGGCATGGCCCAGGCCGACATGTACCTCCGCGCCCGCGAGGGCTGGTTCGCCTGGAACTTCGTCAAGGGATACTTGGGTATCTGGATGCAGATGCTCCTGATGATCGCCTTCGGCGTCACGTTCAGCACGTTCCTTAGCGGTCCGGTGGCCATACTGGCGACGCTCGGCGCGCTGATTGGCGGGATGGCGACTCGGTTCATGGGCCAGTTGGCCACCGGCGAACTGCCCGGCGGCGGGCCGGTCGAGGCGTTCTACCGCATCCTCACCCAGGAGAACCTCATCTCCGAACTCCCGGAAGGGGTCCTTCGCGAACTGATCTTCATGGTCGACACGGCGCTGCAGGGGTACTACCTGCGGGGCATGGTCCAAATTCTGCCCACCTTCGAATGGTTCGACTACTCGACGTGGGTGGCCGACGGGTTCAACATTTCCGGCGACTTGCTGGCAAGCTGTATCCTCACCCTTGTGGGCTTCGTCCTCCCGGTGTTCCTTGCCGGCTACTTCTTCCTGAAACTACGCGAGGTGGCACGATGAATCCCCGCGACCAATCGTTCTATCGCAAGATCGCCTACCTGGTGGCCATGGCCCTGCTGCTGGGCGTCATCTTTTCCATCAGCCGGCCGGCAACGCAGGGCACCGGCGGCGCGGGCGGGTCCGAGGGCGGGGTGCTGGCGCAGATGCGTTCCGAGCACGGCCTCAGCCAAACGCACCTCGGCGAAATCGACCCCGCCGGCGAGACCATCCGGCTGGCCACCCTCGGCCTGCGCGGCGTGGCCGCCACCCTCCTGTGGAACCGGGCCCATGACTATAAGACGCAAAAAGACTGGACCAACCTCTCCGCCACGCTCAACCAGCTTGTCAAGCTCCAGCCAAACTTCATCTCCGTCTGGCAATTTCAGGCGTGGAACCTCTCCTACAACGTCTCGGTCGAGTTCGACGACTACCGCGACCGGTACCACTGGGTCATCCGCGGGATCCACTTCCTGATGGACGGCACCGAATGGAACGACCGGCAGCCGCGGCTGTGGCGGGACATCGGCTGGTTCATCGCGCAGAAGATCGGCCGGGCCGACGAGCACCGGCAGTTCCGCCGCTTGTTCCGCGAGGACGACGAGTTCCACCGACGCCACGCCGAGTACCATCCGCCCGACCGCTATCCCGTGCTCGACGACCGCGACAACTGGCTGGTCGGCCGGCAGTGGTTCCTCGACGCCGAGCACCTGGTGGACAGCGCCGGCGCGTCGATGGGAGGCCGCAGCCCCCTGCTGTTCCGCTCCGACGCCCCCATGACGCAAATCAACTACGCCGACGCCATTCAGCGCGAAGGGGTGTTCGGCGAGCGGGCGCTGCGGGCGTGGAACGTGGCCGCCGACGAGTGGCACCGGTTCGGCCTGCTGGACATTCCAACCACCTTCGACACGATCATCCAACTCGACCACCTCGAGCGGCACCGGGAGACCGTCGAAGGGCTCCTGGCGGAACTCGACGAGCTGACGCCCGGCATCCGCGAGCAGATTTATCAAACGCGCTACGAGGCGCTGCGCCCCATCGAGCGCGAGGCGTTCGATACCCCGCCCGCCGACCGCACCGAACGGCAGCACCAGCTTGCCGCCGACGCGCAGGAGAAGCTCCAAATCAGCCACCTGGAGGTGGCCGCGCACGTTCCCCGGGCGAACCGGGAGAAAGCCCGTAAACTGGCCGAACGCATCACCGAACTCGAGGACCACATCCAGCAGATCGACCGGTACCGGCAGATTGTCAATTATGCCTACTGGCGGCTTCGCTGCCGGGTGGAGCAGACGCCCGACGCCGTCGACGCCCGCGAGTTCATCTACCGTGCCGAGCAGGCACTGGCGGCCGGCAATCTGCCCGAGGCCATCGACCGCTACGACGAGGGGTTTGCCAAGTGGCGGCAGGGGCTCGACGCGCATCCGGGCCTGCTGGAGGACCAGACGACCATCGAAGACCTGATGGACACCATCGGCAAGTACCGCGAACTGCTCGACCAGCTCGACCAGCCGCTGCCCGACGACTTCCTGCTGCACGACGTCATCTCGCTGCACGACCGCCAGCAGCACCGGGCGCTAGGGCCGTACGAGGGGCCATAAGCGGGCCACGAGGGGCTATGGGCGGGCCACGAGGGGCTATGGGCGGGCCACGAGGGGCTATGGGCGGGCCGAGTATGAACGATGGTCACGCTGCCGGAAACTCGTGCGTAAGAGCCCCTACGACTTGGGGGCTTTCCGTGCCAAGTCTCTGTTCTGCGCACCTCGGCCCGTAATGAATGCGTACCCCAGGCTCACCACAGGGGTAAGGCGGTGTAAAACAATAAACTACCGGGAACTTCAAGCGTGGGATAGGCTTCCAGCCTGTCTTTTCCGGCGACAGGCTGGAAGCCTATCCCA